>JAYRVL010000786.1:0-2461 GCA_041918575.1 Anaerolineae bacterium
CATCTGCGCCAGGTTGGCCATCAGGCTGGTGCTGTCGCCAGCGGCCACCCGAATGGGCTGGCTCAGGTCGCCATCGGCCACGCGCTTGTGATCCTGCGCGGGCAGCATCGGCGCCACCGTCGCGCCATCACAAAAGGCCAACAGCGACACCTCCGGGCCAACCAGGCGCTCCTCGATCACGATCAGGTCGCCGGCCTCGCCAAACACGCGGGCGCGCAGCATATCGAACACCGCCTGCTCCGCGTGCAGTATGTCATCGCAGATAATGACCCCCTTGCCCGCGGCCAGCCCGCTGGCCTTTACCACCAGCGGGCGTTCGACCTGGCGCACATACTCAAGCGCAGCCTCGTAGTCATCGAAGATGGCATAGCCGGCCGTGGGGATGCCCGTTTCCCACATGAAGTCCTTGGCAAAGGCTTTGGAGCTTTCCAGTTGGGCAGCGGCTTGGGTGGGGCCAAAGATGCGCAGTCCCGCGGCCTGAAAGAGGTCTACGATGCCGGCTGCCAGGGGCGCCTCAGGGCCGACGACGGTCAAATCCACCGCGTGGCTCTGCGCGAACGCCAGCAGCGCCGGGCCATCCGCGGCGTCGAGCGCCACATTCTGAATCGCGCCAACGCCGTCCGTGCCCCCATTACCCGGCGCCACCCAAATTTGTCCGACGTGCGCTGACTGCGCCAGCTTCCAGGCCAGCGCATGTTCACGACCGCCGGAGCCAATCAGCAGGATCGTGCGCTTGGCGGCGTCATCCATAAACTTACTCCGTCCTGCTCGATGTTGCGCGTCAGCAAGAGTCCCTGGCTGCGCATTTTGGCATAGATCGCGGCTTCTTTGATGATCGGTGATATCACGACGTTATACTCCAATTCGACATCACACGCGATATCAACGATCTCATTCCAGTAGCGCCGATACTCACCGCTGCGCATCGAAACAACGACCAAAACATCAAGGTCGGATTCGTTATCGAAATCCCCCCGCGCCTTTGAGCCAAAGAGAACCACACGCCTCAGATCGTTGCCATAATGTTGGTGCAGGCGAGCGACGAGCGCGCTCAGCGCGGCGCGTTCATGACCCGCAAGGCGTGTCTGTCGGGTTGACGTTTCTTTGGACGCTTGCATCTGCTGGTCTTGTATGGCAATCTGAGGCCGGTCTGCTACAGGAACGGGAACGTCACGCGGCATAGAGCACCTTGCCACGTCTGAGGATATCAATGACGAACTGATCGCCGATGGTTGTACGTTGAGCTAACTCGTCTGGCGTCAGGATGAGCGTCTCGATTTTATCCACGATTCCGAGTATGATTGAATGCGTATCCGTTTGTCTAGACAACATTGGGTGCATGGCGATACCTTGATCCTCTGAACCAACTCTTACTGTGATTATACGCCACAGCGCGTCAAACAACAACTTACCCGTTGCGCTTGGCCCACCATTCTTCCAGGCGCACCGGGTACTGACCGGTGAAGCAGGCGCGGCAGAAGCCGGCTGATTGGCCCTGACCCGCGCCGATGGCGGCCATCATGCCGTCGTGCGACAGATAGGCCAGGCTGTCCGCGCCGATGATCTCGCAAATCTCGGCGACAGTTTTGGAGGCGCCGATGAGCTGCTCACGCGTCGCCATGTCAATGCCCATGAAGCACGGATGCTGCACCGGCGGCGACGACACCCGCACGTGTACCTCGGCCGCGCCGGCCTGGCGCAGGAGTTGCACCAGCGGCCCGGCGGTGTTGCCGCGCACGATCGAATCATCCACCATGACGACGCGCTTGCCAGCCAGATTGGCCGGCAGCGGGTTGTACTTCAACGCAATGCCGGCCTTGCGCAGACGGTCATCGGGCTGGATGAAGGTGCGTCCGATGTAACGATTCTTGGTGAAACCTTCGCTAAACGGAATGCCCAACGCCTGCGCGTAGCCAATCGCGGCCGGCGTGGAGGAATCAGGCACACCAATCACCACATCGGCATCAGCGACCGGCGCCTCGCGGGCCAGCTCGCGGCCCAACTGCTGGCGTACCTGGTGGACCGTCTGGTTGTCAATCGTCGAATCAGGGCGGGCGAAGTAGACCAGCTCGAAAATGCAGAACGCGCGTGGCTCCGGCCGGCGGCCCTGGGTAGATGTCATCCCCTGATGGTCCAGGCGCACGATCTCGCCCGGCTCCACGTCGCGCACATACGCCGCGCCGATGGTCGCCAGCGCGCACGATTCAGAGGCCGCGATCCAGCCGGCGCCATGACCGTTCAGGTCGAGGCGTCCCAGGCACAGCGGCCGCAATCCCCACGGGTCGCGCACCGCGAAGACCGCGTCGCGGGTCAGAATGGTGAGGGAATAGGCGCCTTCCGCGCGCTGCATGAACGCGGAGATGCGATCCTCCCACGTGCCGGCCGGCATGAGGCGGGCAAATGGGCTGCCGGCGCCGGAGGGGGTGGCCGCGGCCAGCAGTTGGGTGATGACCTCGCTGTC
>JAYRVL010000787.1:0-7758 GCA_041918575.1 Anaerolineae bacterium
AGGCTATCACCCGCGCCCTGGCCGACCAGGGCCGCACCATTCGCCTGCCGGTGCATATGGGGGATCGCATTCGCCAGTTGTATCGCACGGCGCGCCAGCTCGAACAGAAACTCGGCCGCCCGGCGCAGCCTGAAGAGATCGCCGAATCCATGGGCTTGGACTCGCTGCAGGTGCGCTGGATGCTGCGCATTTCGCGCCACCCTGTGTCGTTGGAGCAGCCGGTGGGCGAAGAGGAAGAGAGCACGTTGGGCAACTTCATCGAGGATGAAGATTCGCCCGCGCCGCCCGATGTGGCCGGCAACAGCCTGCTGCGCGAAAAATTAGAAGAACTGCTGGAAACTTTGACCCCGCGCGAGGCGCGCATTCTGCGCCTGCGTTACGGGTTGGACAACGGCCGCACTTACACGCTGGAAGAGGTGGGCAACAAGTTTGGCCTGACGCGTGAGCGCATCCGCCAGATCGAAGCCGAGGCGCTCAATCGCCTGCGCCACCCCAGCCGGGCGCGCCAGTTGCGCGATTATCTCTGATTTCGGGCCGCCGAATGAATTCGGGGCTGCTGTCGTCCGTCCTGTGAGAGAATCAGGCTGACAGCCAGCGCAGGATGGCTTCCTGCCCCTCGGTCGAGCCGTAGTAGCCGAAGTGGTTGCAGGTCATTTCCACAAGGCGCAGCGCCGGGTAGTCGCCCCCGCGCACCCCACGCGCACTCTTGACCCCAACGGCCAGATCATTGTGCCCCTGGAAGAGCACGTCTAGCCCAACATCCACCACATCGCCTAATGTCTTGAGCGCGATGTCCTTCCAGGTGGCACGAGCTGAAACGGGGCGCGCTTCATTGCGGCCGGCCAGCACCAGGTAGGGCACATTGTCCGGCTGCGTCAGCCCGTTGATTTCGGTCAGCAGGGGCGACTCCGGCTCCATGTCCGCCGTGGAAACGGCCTGCTGCAGCGCCTGCTTCAGGAACCAACTGCCGATGAGCGCAGGAACGGTGGGCGCGGCGCTGTTGAGCAGCACGCTACCCAGCCAGGTGATGGCCTGCTTGCCGTACTTTGCCAGCGGCGTGCCAGCGTTGGGTGGGCCGGCCATGACCAGGCGATCCACGAACGCGGCGCCGCCCCATTTTTCGATCATCGTGCGCGAGACCAATGAGCCGAGGCTGTGGACATACAGATCGAGTCGGCGCCCATCCTCAGGCCGGAAACCCGCCTTGACCAATGCCTGATGCAGCGCCTTGGCATTGTCGGCGACCGGGGTGTTGAACGTTTCGTAATCGAACGTGAGGATGCGGTAGTCCAGCCCCTCCGAGTTCAGCCACTGCGCCGGGCCTTGCACCATCCAGCGCGAGTCCGAGGTGAAGCCGTGAACAAAGAGCGCCACCTTAGAGACCCCTTCCAGATCGCCATCCTTGATCGGGGTGTACTCCACCTGGCCGGCCGCGTTGATCTGCGCGTGGCGCAGGCCGATGTCGGGAATCTCCTGGCCGCTGATCTTGTACAGGTAGAGGCGAAGGGTGCGCCCGACCCCGCGCGTGGTCGGGCTGGAAGGCAGCCAGTCAATTTTCAACGACTGCCTGGGCAGGTCAAGCCCGCGCGCGCCTGCGCGCACGCCCACCAGGTCTGGCATGTCATCCAGCGGTTCAGGGGCCGCGCCCCATTGGCCGACCGGATAATAGGCCACGCCGTCGGTGGCAATGGCGATGACCGCCTGCGTTCCCTCGTCGGCCGGCACGTCGAAGCTGAGCGCGCCGTCCTGCGCGGCCAGGTCCACATAGGCGGCGCCCTGTTCCGCGCTCGCGCTGCGTCGGCCTGCGCCGGGCGGCGGCGCAAAGCGATACGGCTCGACGCCCAGCACATTGACCAGCAGGTCGGGCGGCGGCAAGGCGGTTTCGCCCGCGGCGCCGGCGTCACGACCTGGCCGCCATTCGCCAGGGTTCAGCGTGGCGCTGAAATCAGGCTCTTTGCGCAGGATCACGCCGGTGCCTTTGAGCAGCGCGCTGCTGAAGCCAGGCGCCAGGGTGGTGGCCGGCAGCCCGGCCGCGCCCTCGCGCCGCACCGTCAGACCGACCGTCACGGCGGCCCAATCATCGGCCGGCTGGCGGCGACTGGGCATGGGCACGGTTCGCGATGGCATGGCGCCCGCCTGCCACAGCAGTTGCTGCAGCGCGGACTGGCTGTCGAGATTGGCCGGCGCAACCGCCCGTCTGGCTGCTTGGGTCAACACCGAGAAATCGGCGGGCTGGCTGGTGACGAAGAACTTGAAGAAATCGGTCGCTTCATTGGCCACATAGGGCAATTCAGTCATGAGATTGCCCTCGTCGAAGGGCAGCACATGACTCTTGCCAGGCGCCAGCGGCGGGAAGTCGTTGTCGAGTTCGGGATAGAGCTTGGCGATCTGCCAATCGGCGCTCAGGGCCAGCACGGTGACATAAACCGTCGTCGCGCCGCGGTTGGTGAAGCGTATCAAGTACGGCTCGCGTTCCCTGACCACCAGTTGCCCGCCCTGCTGCGGCGTCAGCGCCTGGCCGCTGTTGGCGCCGGCCGCCGCCTGGCGCTCGAAGCGGATCTCCAGGGCATTGACCAGGCTGGAGTTGGGGTTTTCGATGTGCAGGACGTTCTGGAAGCGCGCCGCCGCCTCCAGGCGAGAACGGATCTCGTCCTCCAGGTTGGGCGTCTGCGCTGAAACCGGCTGCATCATCAGGCGGCCGTCAGGGAAGAGCAGGCTGATGGCCTGCGGCTGCACCAGGACTTGCGCATCGGCCCCTTCGCTTTCGCCGGTGATGCGCAGACGATCGGAAGCGGGCAGCGCGTCCTGCAGCCCGGCCAACACCGCTTCCTGGCCGGCCTCGGCTGTCAGCGCCACGCGCAGGCGTTGATCGCCCGAACTGCGCATCAACTCCACGCCGCGCGCGCGCAGCGGCACACTGGCTGCGTCCACCTCATCCGGCAGTTGCGCCTGGCTGCTGATGCCGCCCACCTGCACGATCGTGGCGGTGGTCAGGCGGTTGCTGTCCCTGTCGAAACGGCGCGTGCGCGGCCGGAACAGGGCGATCTGCGATCCGGCTTTCATGCCGTGGGCCGCGCCGGCGCCAATCTCCACCAGGCGGTTGGCGACATCCACGCGATTGACATAAAAGAAGGGCTGCTGGCCGGAGAATTCACGGCCGAAGAGCGGCCGATCCAGGGCGCCTTCGATCTGCGGATGCTGGCGGTAGCGCGAGGAAACTTCGGCCGTCACCGACTCGAAGACATCGCGGAACGTGGCGTCGGCCGCGGCCGACTGCATGGCCTGCATCAGGAAATAGGTGAGCGCGCCGTAGCGTCCGCCCTCAGGCGCGCGGTGTTCGTTGGACTCCTCGTCGTCCCGGCAGCCGGCCATGAACACCAGGCGCTCGTTGGGCGGAAACCAACCGCTGGGTCCATGTTCCACCACTTCCACACTGCGGGCGCCGGTCGCGGCGGGCGGCGGGTCGCGCGGGTCAGGGTCCGCGCGCCGCGTGGGTACGGTCGGCGCGCCGACCTGGCGGGTGGCGCTGGCGGAGTGACAACAGTCGAACAGCATCACGACGTTGTCAGTTTTTGCCAGCAGCGCATCCACCCACTCCTTGATCTCATCGTCGGTGATGTCGAACACCTGGCGGCCCGGATCGCGGGTGTCATGGGGCAGGATGGTCTCGTCCATGCCATCCTCTTCGTCGCCATGCACATCGCGCATCTGCGAGCCATGACCGCTGTACTGAATGAAGACGGTGTCGCCGGCCTGCGTTTTTTCGATCAAGCTCTGCCAGGCGGTGATGATGGCCTGACGGGTGGCCTGTTCATTGATGAGCAAGACGGCGTTGCGCTCTTCGAACCCAAAACGACTGGAAAGCAGTTGGCGCATGGCGCGCGCATCATTTTCGCAGCCTGATAGGTTGGATAGGTACGGCCCGGCATGGCGGTACTTGTCAACGGCAATGTGCAGTGATCGGCGCACACTGCCCGTAGTAGTGGCGTTCGATGGCGTCATGATTACCTCCCTTGAAAATGCGTCGTTGTCCACAAACCATTTTCATCAGCCGGGGTGATGCGCCAGGGTTCTAACGACCCGGCCAGGGTAGCATACAAGCAAGCCTAAACTTTGTCAATTGACGGCTTGACAAAAACAGGCCTGGCAAGTATACTTTCATATGGCTTGGGGCTGTAGCTCAGTTGGGAGAGCGCATCAATCGCACTGATGAGGCCAGGGGTTCGAATCCCCTCAGCTCCACTGCTCGAGACCGTTTAGTTCGTATTTAGGGGCTGTAGCTCAGTTGGGAGAGCACTACGCTGGCAGTGTAGGTGTCAGGGGTTCGAGTCCCCTCAGCTCCACTCTTGACCTCTCGCCGCGGCGAGGGGTCTTTTGTTTGATCTTTTCCCTGCAGTCAATTTTAGTCACTGCTCAGCCAGGCAGTGAGAATGGTCTCGATAGCGCCCAGAGCGCGCCCCTGCCCCCCAATCTTGGGGGAGCCGAATGCTTTTCCCCCCAGGAGTGGGGGGCAGGGGGGGGGCCGCCTGAGCAGTTACTAATTTTGGTGATTCTCTACCTGCGGCTATAATGCAGACGCCGTGATTCTCACCCGCCTGTTTGTATTACTCGTGGAGGTATGGCCATGCTTGCCCATGAACCGCTCGTCTCCTGGCGTCGGTTTGGCCCCCTGTTTGGCGCGAGTTTGCTGCTGGCGTTGGGCCTTCTCCTCGGATGGGGCGGGGCCATAGCCGCCGTCAACACCCCCGAACCCATTCTGCTCTTCAGCCTACACGTGGAAGCGGGGCAGTTCAGCCTGACCGCCATCGAGAGCCGCGTCGGTTTTCTTCCAGACAGCGGCAGCCCGGTGGACACGAACGATCTTTACTCCCTACTCTTGCTCGATGCCAGGGGCAACGCGTTGACGACGCAGCAGTTTTCCCTGGGCAAGACGGTTTGGGGCGCGCCCTGGGCAGAAGGCGATGCAGAAGCGCCCCATCCGGTGGTGATGCCAGCCGTCCTGGAAACAGTTGTGGCAGCGCCCGATTTGCCCGGCGCCGATGGCATCGAGATTTATGACTTGAACGGCATCCTGTTGCTGCGCGAAACGGGGCTGCATGATCGCATACAGCATCCGGCTGAGGCTCCTGCCACGACCTGGGAAGATATTTCAACCCCATGCTGCGGCGATAACTGCCTGGATCTGCTGTTCATGGGTGACGATTACACCACGACGGCCAGCCTGGACACGTTCCGTTCCGACGTAGCCTACATGGCGAACTACTTTCGCCAGGTTGAGCCGTACAGCGCCCGCCCCAACGTGATCAATGTGCGGGCTATTCCAAGCACCATTGATTTGGAGTGCAACTACAACTGTTTTGGCACCCCGCGTCTGATCTGCTGTAACGGCAACATCATTTTGCCCCTCGCCAGTCAAGCCCCGCATGACAAGATCATCGTGTTGGTCAACAATAACGAATACGGCGGTTCTGGCAGCGTCAACTTCGCTGTGGCCTACCATCGCTTCCCGCAGTATGGGCCACAGGTCGCCATTCACGAATTCAGTCACAGTTTCGCTCTGCTCGGCGATGAGTACAGTTTCGGCCCCAACAACGGCGGCAATCCCCTGCGCGCCAACTGTGATGATGTGGCCGGTTGCCCCCGCTGGAATGGCATGCCCGACACCAGTTGCATTCCCGGCTGCACGTACAACGAGTGGTTTCGCGCCACCAACGACTGTTTGATGCTGCGCATCCGCAGCGAGCCGGCCAGCGGCGTCTTTTGCCCGGTCTGCCGCGCCCTGATCGGCGGCTACCTGGCGCCTTTCAGCGACGCTTGGTCCGACACCGACTGCGACGGCGCCACTGATGTGCTGGACATTACCCGTGTCGCGAACGCTTGGAACAGCTTTACGCAGTTCGGCAGCTATGACCGCAATTACGATGTGGACAACGAAGGCACGGGCGACGGTGATATTGACATCATAGACGTGCTGTTGGTGTCCGGCCATCTAACCTTGTGAAGCTTGATCGCTTGCCTCCCGCTGCTTGACTCCCGCTGCTCAGTTCAATCTTGTCTCGGAAAGGAATAATTTATGGTCTCTTCTTTTGCCCGCCGGGCCACCCTGGCCTGGCGCCTGACGCGCGTCGATGAGTTTTTGGCCTTTGTCCTGGTGACCACTTTCTTTGGATTCAACGTCGCCGGCGCTTTTCAGTTCTCGATTCCTCTTGTCGCCACGCTGCTGGGCAACCTGTTGGCTGTGGCGTTTGCCTTCATGATCAATGATGTCGAAGATGCGGATGATGACGCACGAGACGCCAAGAAAGTACATCGTAACCCCATCTCGGCCGGCGATGTGGCCCCGCGCACCGCTTATATCGCCTGTTTTGTGGTGGCGATGGGAGCAGCGGCGTTTTACGCCGTGGCGGGTTGGCGTCCCTTCGTGCTGGGAGTTTTATGCCTCTTGCTCGGCCTTTTGTACTCCTGGCGAGCCGTGCGCCTGAAGGCCATTCCGGGCGCAGACCTGGCTTCGCACGTGCTTCTCCTGGCCGCGCTGCAATTCTTGTGCGCTTATTTCACTTTCGATGTCAGCGGCTGGCGCTGGCTGCTGCCGTGTGGGTTTGTCGTCGCCGTCTCGTTGTACGGACAGCTTTTCAACCAACTGCGCGATCTCGAATGTGATCGCCAGGCGGGCTTTGTCAACACCGTGGGGCTGGCCGGCGAACGATTTGCCCACCTCCTGGTCTACGGCATGATCTTGCTGGCCCTGGCCCTCCTGGCGGCCTGCGTGGCGTTGGGCATTGTGCCGGCGCGGGTGATGATCGTGACGCTTGTGCTGGCGCCCTTTGTCCTGATCCGCCAGTTGCGCCAATCGGTCGCGCGCCGATTTCAGGGCGACACCACCGGGCCTTTCCAGGAACCGGCGCTCATCATCGGTGTCGTTACGCTGCTGGCCTGGTGGTTCGGCGGCATGGTGGGCGCACCTTTAATGTAAAAATAGCCCGCGGCCCGTAGGTCACGTCTCCGGCGTGACGGCGCTGCCCTGGCTGATCACCCCCCCGCACAAGTTCGGGAGTCCCGGCGCAGCGACCATGCCCCGGCGAGCAGGACGGCGAGCAGCGCGATCCCAACTAATGCAAACTTGACGCTGGCGAACAGGCCGGCCAGGAGGGATAGAGGGCCAGCCGATGGCATGGTCGCCACTACGGCGAGCAAGCAGATGTTTTCGAGGATATCGAGCGCGCCGGCGATCAGCGGCAGCGGCGTCAGGCGGCGCAGGGCGGGCGCCCACGAGGTCAAGCGCGGGTTGGCCGCCAACTGCACGAGCAGCGCGGTCAGGCCGCCGGCATAGCCCACGATGAAGAGGAAATCGAGCCACAGCGCCCGGCGAGCCAGGTCTCTGCCGTCGGGCGGCCATGCTTGAATGAGGGCCGTGGCGCGCTCCGCTGAAAAAGCCAGTTCCAGCTCAACGATGCCGCCGGTAGCCCCGGCGGCTTTCAATTGGGTTTCGATTCCCTGAAAGATGATGAACAGAGCCAGCACGATCAACAGGGCCAGGAGCGTGAACGCCAGCAGCCAACCGCGGCGGGTTTTGGACATGCTCATTCCTGCGGCTGACTTACCAGGCCAGACTCGGCCGGCGCGTCGTCGCGTGTCAGCCAGGCGTCGAGCATCAGCAGACTAACGCCCACCACCACGAGGCTGTCCGCCACGTTGAACACGGGATAGTCGAATGCGCTGCCGATGTGCCAGTGAATGAAATCCACTACGAAGCCGTAC
>JAYRVL010000788.1:0-1910 GCA_041918575.1 Anaerolineae bacterium
CGCCTCATCGCGCATCCACTGCCCGTAATAGCGCACATCCTCGGCCAGCCCCGCTGCGCCGCGCCAGAGGCCATTCTGGACAGGATGAACAGGATTGACAGGATGTTTTTGTTTGCCGCGCCGAATATCCTGTTCATCCTGTAAATCCTGTCCAAAAAGCCCTTGCCGACTCTCTGGATTGACCGGCGGCCGGCCGGCGAACTTGGGCGGAATCTCGATCATCGCTTTGTTGATCAGCACCGCCACGGGGTTGAGGTCGCTGGCGTAGGCTTCGAGGCCGAGGCGTTGCGCCTCCAGCGGCAGCGCGCCGCCGCCGGCGAAGGGGTCGTGGAACGCGGGCAGCTTGTGACGGTCGAACAGCTCGCGGGCGCGCGGGTGGTCGGCGTTCTCCGCGCAGGCGGTGCGCCAGCTCTGCCAGATCTCATCGCGCGCCTGCTGCAGCACCGTCTCGTTGGTGGTGTTCTCCCACAGCACGAGTTGCCGGATGATCTCGAACAGCCGCTCCCGCTCGATGTCAGCCGCGCATTCCGGCAGGGTTGGCTCCGGGCCGGGGTCGGGCGCGGCGTGATTGCCCCCGCGGCGCGCTTCATCGTGCGCGGCTTGGCGTTTGGCCCAGGCATTGCGCCGCTTGGTCAGCTCCCGATTGGCCGCGCGGCGCTTGTCCGGGTCGCTCAGCAGCAGCTCGGCATGTTCGGACGGGTCGTCCACCATCTGGCTGAAGATCACCGCGCGCGCCGCGGCCAGCGGTCGCCGCGCCCACCACAGGTGCAGCGTCGAGGGGTGGCCGTGACGAATGGATTTCTCCCGCGCCGACGCGATGTTGATCGCGTCGAGGGGGAGGGCGACTTCGATGAGTTTCTTGCGGATGTGGGTCATGGCGATGACATCCAGTTTTGGACTCTATTAGCGAATTCTATTAGCGAATTTCGCTAATAGCTTCGAATAGGCGCTATGGCAAAAAGTAACGTGCCCAACGACGTTCTCCTTGACGACTTAACAACCCCATCTTGTGCATCTTTTTCAGCAGATATGAGGCTCGGTCCATCTCTGTCTTGAGCAAATCTCGGCACTCCGCATTGCTGATGCTTCCATGTTCTTGCACATAGCGCAGAACCACCCCGGCTTCAGTCTGTACTACGGGTGCGACCTGCATTTCGGCCAGTGCGCTCAACGTATAGTAAGCCCAGCGTCGCGTGCTGTGCTGCTCAGTCAGCCCAGTTTCCACCAACCGGCGCAGCTCGCGATTGGCTGTCACCGAATCCACCCGGTTGAGCCGTTGGTAGTCACGATTGGCAAGCTGTTCGTTGGCGCGCAGATAGACGAGCGCCAGCCGCTGGCGGTCGTTCAACGGTTGGGCCGCAAACTGATTGAGCCAGACAATGGCATCCGGGTTCAAGAGCGTGTGATTTCTGAAGGTGAGCCAGAACGAGGTTCTGCGATCCTGAAAGCGCGGCGGCTCCAGATTGGCGGCGCGCATGGCCTCGATCATCGCACGAATGCCGCTGCCGCGGTTTTCCACCAGGTGCAGATCTTCCAACAGACGCATCAGCACCCGATTGCGGGTGGACTGTTCGTCTTCCAGGTTATCTTCGGTCACACCGCCATACAAGCCGCCCGGGGTCTGCACTTCCAGCCGGTCGGCAAACAACCGGATCTGAACGTAGCTGCCGCGCACAAAGTGACTGTAATCGCGATGGGCGACGGCATTGACAACCGCCTCACGGATGGCGGATTCCGGGTATTCGGGAACGTCGCGCCGGTACAGGCCTTCGATGAGGCTGCTCTTGCGAATGCTTGCCATCACGGTGTTGGTTGCCTGCTCGACCATCTCCGGAATCGTCCCCTCGAACTTGCGATTGTCCAGAAATCGTTCGCCACGCGGTGTTGGCTCTTCCTCGGTCACCCCATAG
>JAYRVL010000789.1:0-13864 GCA_041918575.1 Anaerolineae bacterium
CAAGACGATTCTTGATGCGGCTGGCGCAGCTACTTCTGACCCGCCGCTGTTTGTATAAGGCTCTGGCGCTCGGCGTCGAGAGCCTCCATGGCGCGCTGCATCTCGATTTGGATCTGCGCGATCTTTTCCTGCGCCTCGCTGAAATGTCCGGGGACGGCAATCACTTCGAGCGTTTGGCAAAGAGCCGCCAGGCGCGGTACGCCAAACATGGCGCTGCTCGATTTCAGGGTGTGCGTCATGCGCCGCAGCACAGCCCAATCCTCCGCCGCCAGCGCCTGCTGCAACGTCTGCGCCTGTGCGGGCAGATCGTTGACATAGCTTTCGATCAGATCCGTGAGCACCCGGATATCCTGATCGCCGACCAGCAGCCGCAGTTCGTCCAGGGCACGGCGACTCAGGATACCGTCTGCGGTCTGGGGCGACGGCGTGGGCGTAGGCGCGGGCGCCGGCAGCGAATGCGCATGGCTCAACGCGGCCGTCAGCGTCTCGATGCGCGCCGGCTTGGCGATATAGTCATCCATGCCGGCCGCCAGGCAGGCTTCACGATCCTCGGTCATGGCATGGGCAGTCATGGCGATAATGTGGGGCTGGCGAGTCAAATCAAAGCGCTGGCGAATCAGGCGCGTCGTCTCCAGTCCATCCATTTCTGGCATCTGCACATCCATCAGGATGGCGTCGAACGGCTGGCGCTGCAGTGCGTCCAAAACCTCAAGCCCGTTGGCCGCTACTTCGGCCCGATAACCCAAGCGCTCCAGGGTGCGCAAGGCTACCTTCTGGTTGATGGCATTATCCTCAGCGACCAGAATGTGCAATGGGTGGCGTTGAGCAAAGTGGGCATCCAGGGAGGTCAACGCCGGTTGCCCTGTCGCGATTTGCGCCGCGCCCAGCGCCGTCAGAAGCACCGTCTGCAGTTGACTCTCTTTGATCGGCTTGTTGAGAAATGCGGCCAGGTTGAGACCG
Organism: Anaerolineae bacterium; assembly: GCA_041918575.1. Classification (GTDB taxonomy): domain Bacteria; phylum Chloroflexota; class Anaerolineae; order SSC4; family Amarolineaceae; genus Amarolinea. The sequence goes on from JAYRVL010000789.1 coordinate 961, forward strand.
GCGGCCTGGCGACGCACATCTTGCGCACCCAGGGAGGTCAACACGATCAAGGGCAGGTGTTCACCGTCGGGCAAGCGTCGAATCTCGCGTGCCAGCGTGATGCCGTCCATCTCTGGCATTTGCACATCCATAATGACCAGGTCGAACAGGGCGCCTTGACGCAGCATGTCCAATACTTCATGCGCTGAAGCCACGGACTGGCTGAGCATGCCCCAGGCCTGGGTCTGCAAATGCAAGATGCGCCGATTGGTGAGGTTGTCATCCACAATCAACACCCGCTTGCCGCTGAGCTGAGTCAGGGCGGCGATGGGCAACTGGCGCAGGGGCGCAGCGGTGGACACGGCGTAAATCGTGAAATGAAAGACAGAGCCGCGATCCACTTCACTTTCTACCCACATCGTGCCGCCCATCAATTCGGCCAGGCGCTTGCTAATAATCAAGCCCAGCCCTGTGCCGCCATAGCGCCGCGTGATGGAGGCGTCAACCTGGCTGAAGGGCCGAAAGAGCCGATCCATTCGTTCCACGGGGATGCCGATGCCGGTGTCACGCACGGCAAAGTGCAGTTGATGAGATGTGGCTGCAGCCGGCGGTGTTTCATCGGCGTATGCGCGCGGGGACGCCGGCTGCGCTGTCACCGACAGCACCACCTCGCCGCGTGGGGTGAACTTGAGGGCGTTTCCGATCAGGTTCACAAGAATCTGGCGCAGGCGGGTCATATCGCCGACGATGTAGGCGGGTACCGTGGCGTCCACATACGAAACAAGCTCCAGGGATTTTTCCGTGGCCCTGGCCGCGAAGAGATCGAGCGCCTCTTCGACGCAGGCGCGCACATCGAACGTCTGCTGCTCCATCTCCATGTGTCCAGATTCGATCTTAGAAAAATCGAGAATGTCGTTGATGATCGTCAGCAGGGCGTCGCCGCTGGTGCGAATGGTCTGCACAAAATCACGCTGTTCGTTGTTCAGCGGCGTGTCCAGCAGCAGCCCGGTCATGCCGATGACGGCGTTCATGGGGGTGCGTATTTCATGGCTCATGTTGGCCAGGAACTCTGACTTGGCGCGGGTGGCAGACTCGGCCGCCACCAGCGCGGTATCCAGCGCCCGATTCTTGCGTTCCAATTCTTCGCGCGCCTGCTTGCGTTCGATTACGCTGCCCAGGCTGCCGGACACGGTGACGAGCACCGATTGTTCGTATTCCGTCCATTGGCGTTCGCGATGACAATCGTCGAAGCCAATGAAGCCCCAAAAGCGCCCGGCCACCATGATGGGCGCCACCAGCAGGGAGAGGATGTCCTGAGGTTTCAGGTGGAGCTGTTCATTGGCCGGAAAATCACGCACACAACCATAGAGCGACGCGCCCGTGGAGAGGACTTCATACCAGCGCGGCATCATCGCATAGCTGGTATGTTGCAGTTCCTGGTTGTCAATTTGAGGCGTGGTCTGGCCGTTCGCCCATTCGATGCGCTGACTGAGCAGGTGTTCGCCAGTTACATGGTCATCGTGGTTCTCGAAGATGTAGACGCGATCTACGTTGGCCGCCTCGCCCAGGATGCCCAACGCCTGGCCGATCGTTTTGTTGTCATCGGCTCGCAGGAGAAGGTTGACCGCCTCTGCCACGCCGGCTATCAGGCGTTCCTGGCTGCGCAGCGCATCCCGTGCGGCCTTCTGCGCGCTAATGTCGCGCGTCAGGCCCACCAGGCCCACGATTTGCCCGCTGCTGTCGTGCAGCGGCACCTTCGTGGTGGAACACCAGAAAGGCTCAGTGGCAGCAGTCAGGTCAACGACCAGCTCCTCACGGTTGGCCAGGGGTACGCCGCTGCGCATCAGCTCTTGCTCATCGGCAAAGTAACCGCTGGCAAATTTTGGCGGGAACAAATCGAAGTCAGTCTTGCCCAGCACGGCCTCCTGCGAACTCGCGCCCAGGATGCGTAGATGGGCGCGGTTGTTGAGCAGGAAACGGCTCTGCCTGTCCTTGACAAAGACGTAGCCGGGCAGGTTGTCAATCAAGGTGCGTAGCAGATTGCGTTCTTCGGCCAGCGCCTTCTCCGCGCGCTGGCGGTCGAGCAGCTCCTGCTGAAGGGCGACGTACAGCTGGGCGTGCTCCAGCGCCTTGCCCGCGGCCGAAGCCACGTTCAAGGCCAACGCAATTTCGTCGTCGCTGAAATCGCGCCGCGTGACGGCGTCCAGCCCGATCGTGCCGATCACCTGGTCGCGCACCAGGATCGGCACGATCAGCAGAGAAACCGTTCCCCGCCAGCGCTGCAGCTCGTGGATTACGGCCTGGCGTTCGTCGTGTTGGGCATCGCGCACCACCGTCGGTTTGCGCTGACTCAACACGTACTGCGACGCCGCATTGTTGGCCACCGGAATTACAACGCCCGCGGCCGACGGTCGGCCGGGCGCGCAGTATTCGGCCACCACGCGCAGTTCCGTGCCGTCTTCGCTCAACAGTGTGGCCGCGGCCTGTGGAATATCGAAAGCGCGCGCTAGTTCCTCGCACAGAATGGTCAAAATTTGGGTTGGCTCCAGCGCAGAGGAGGTAGCGGCCATCGCGCGGTTGAGGAGCAGCGTCTCTCGCAGGCGCCGTTCCAGTTCTGCGTCGGGCGACTGGCACAAGGTGTCATAGTCCTGGCTTAATCGGCCCAGGAAGTCCAACCAGGCTGCCCTGTCGGCTGGAAGCGCATCAGGAGTCAGACCGCTTTCCTCGAACTGACGCCGAAGCAACGGGTTGATCATGGTGCAGGCCCTTTCATGATGAATCACGTAGTCCACCCGTCATGCGCTGCCCAGTTGGGACACAGTGGCAAGCATTTCCTTGGGGCTGAAAGGTTTGCCGAGAAAGCCATTGGCGCCCGCGCTGAAGGCGCGATCCAGGTCGCGCACGTCGCCCAGCGCCGTCAGCATGATGATCGGTATATTTTGCCACTCCGGGTTGCTGCGCACCGCCTGGACTGTCTCGAATCCATCCATGACAGGCATGGCGACATCGCAGAAGATCAGATCGGGCTTCTCTGCCGCCAGAAGGGGCAGCGCCTCCGCGCCATTGTTCGCGGTGCGAACCTTGTACCTGGCGGATTCGAGCACAAAACGCACCAGGCGGCTGATCTGAGTATCATCATCAATGACAAGAATAGAATGAATGACCACCGTTGTCTCGCTGTTCTGAACCTGCGCCGCCACTCCGTGGCTGGCCCGTGTTACATGATTTCACGATTCGAGCTGATTCTCGGCGCGGGTCTCGATCGCGCCGGCATGAGGGCGACTGGCAAGGAATTACGTGAATTGTAAACGGAAATGCGCCGCCTGACAAGTCAGGGTCATGCGAAGCCACTCTCAACCAATCAGCCATTCACAAAGACGCATGAATGCGCTGCCAGGCACGCGTATGGGGCTTGTAGGCTATTGCTTACCACCAATGAACGATCTACACTGACCCGGAACATTGGAACTGTGCAATGACTGCGCTGCGGATGGAACGCCCGCCCCTCAGGCGCCTGTAACGCTCTCGATTGTACCCAACTTCATATCCTGAATAAGGCGGTATTATTCCATGAGTCAAGTTCTTGACAGCGGTGAACTGTGGCAGCGGTTCGATCATGACCAGGCCTTCTTGAGTGAACTGGCCGGACTGTTCTTCGAGACCTCCAGCTTGATGCTTGCCCAGGTTTCCGAGGCTGCGCGCTGTGGAGACCGGCAAACCGTCATTCGGGTGGCGCACTCGCTCAAGGGGGTCGTGAGTAACTTCGCAGCCAGGCCCGCATTCGAGGCGGCCCGTCGCCTGGAAGAAGTGGCGCGGCACGACAACCTGGCGCGCATGACAGAGGCCAGCACCAATCTTGAAACAGAAGTGCAGCGCCTATGCACCGCGCTTCATCAGATCAGCCGAACAGGCGTTCAGGGCCGAGTTACAGTAAGTTGATCGGGTCCACATCAATGTGCCACCCGGCCGGCAGCGTGAGAGGGCGCACCACCGCGCTCGGGTCGCTTCCCCGTCCCCGCACCAGGATGTGCCAGCGGTAACGATAGCGCAGCCGCGCAAAAAAACAGGGCGCCGGCCCAATTACGCCCACATCGGTCATCCCCAAGCGGCTAATTTCCCCTTGCAGCAGACGCGCAACTCGCTGTGTCTCTGCTTCTGCCTGCTCAGCGCTGCTGTGACTGTACACCAGGCGCACCAGCCGCGTCAACGGCGGATAGTCCAACTGCCGCCGATAGTCCAATTCCCGCCTGAAAAAACTGAGGTAGTCATGCTGACTGGCTGCGCTGACCGTGTAATGGTCGGGAGTATAGGTTTGAACGATCACCTGGCCGCCGCGCGCACTGCGCCCCGCGCGGCCGGCCACCTGCATCAAGACCTGAAAGGTGTGTTCGGCCGCGCGCGGGTCAGGCAAATACAACCCCATGTCCGCGCTGATCACCCCGACCAACGTCACCATGGGCAGGTCCAGGCCCTTGGCGATCATCTGCGTCCCGATGAGTACATTGGCCTGGCGACTGCTGAACTGCTCCAGGATTTCGGCATGCGCCCCCTTGTGCTGTGTGGTGTCACGATCCCAGCGCAGGGTGCGCGCCTGCGCAAACTGTTCGCGCACCGCCTGTTCCACGCGCTGCGTGCCGACGCCCAGGTAGCGGATGCGCAGGCTGCCGCAGGCCGGACAGGTGGTGGGTACCGGGCGCCGGCGATTGCACTGATGGCAGAGCAAGAAAGACGCCTGCGCCAGTTGCTGCCCGCGCAACGCAGCCTGCGGCGCCAGGATGGTTTCTGCGGGCTGTTCCTGCTCCGCAAGCGGCCCATGATAGGTCATGGGCAGCTCGCATCGCGAACACTGTTCCACATGGCCGCAGTCTCGGCACATCACCACGGTGGCATTGCCGCGGCGGTTGAGAAACAGAATAGCCTGCTCCCCAGCAGCGAGCGTTTGCTGTAATGCGCTTTGCAGGGCGCGGCTGAGAATACTGCGATTGCCCGCGCGCAGCTCCTGGCGCAGGTCAACCACCGTCACCTCGGGCAGATCCATGGTTTGTGGTTGGACATCGGCTCCTTCTGCGTCCGACCGATGCCCCATCACCCGGTTGTAGAGCGACAGAAGCTGCAACTGACCGCGCTGCGCCGCGTAGAAGGTTTCCAGCGCCGGGGTGGCGCTGCCCAGGATGACCGTCGCCCCGGTCAGTTGACCCAGGCGTAGCGCCACCGCCCGCGCCTGATAGCGAGGCTGGCGCTCATGTTCTTTGTAACTGCTGTCGTGTTCTTCATCCATGATGATAACGCCCACGCGGGTCAGCGGCGCAAAAAGCGCAGAACGCGGGCCGATGACCACCGGCAGCTCGCCCCGCCGGATGCGCCGCCAGGTGTCGAAGCGTTCGCCGGCCGAAAGGTCGCTGTGCCACACCGCGATCCGATTGGGGAAGCGCACAGCAAAACGGGCGATCGTCTGCGGCGTCAGGGCAATTTCAGGCACCAGCACAATGGCCTGTTTGCCTTGCGCCAGCGCCGCGGCAATTGCACGCAGGTAGATCTCGGTCTTGCCGCTGCCGGTGACGCCGAACAGGAGAAAGGAACGGCTGCTCATGTTGGCCGCAGGGGGCGCTATGAGCGCGGTCTCGATCGCGGCCCAGGCCTTCTCTTGCTCCGCGGTCAGCCGCGGCGGCGTCTGCTGCACAAAGGCGCGGCCGGCCAGGGGGTCACGCATCACTTCGACCGATTCCAGCGCAATCAGGCCGGCGCCGACCAATTCACGCAGGGTGGGCATGTCCACATTAGCCGCGGCCAGCACGCGGCCCACCCACAGCGGCTCGGTGGACTCACGCAGAACAGCGAGCACTCGTTGGTATTTTTCGCCCCCGCGCAGACTGATCACGGCCGCGTCGGCTTCAGCGGGCGTCAGCGCCAGGGAGACCTGACGACCGTGCGCGTCCGGGGCAGAAACGATGCGAATGGAGCCGCGATCTGCCAGCGCCTGCAAGGGGCCTGGGCCGCAGCCGGCCAGCTTTTGCAGCGCGTCCATTGCCAACACCGCAGGGGTATGGTGCGCCAGTATGAACAGCGCATCGGCCTGCTTGCTGCGGCGCCCCAGTGTGAGCAGCGCCTGGTGAAAAGTCTCGGCGTCGGCCAGCAGGCGCGCCAACTGCTGCGTCAAGGGACGCACCGTGGGCGAGGTGACGGCGTTGCGCCGCGTGAGGAGGCCACGGCGCAGCAGCGGCTGCAGCACGCGGCTTTGCCCCCAGGCCGGATTTTCTTTCTTGAGCACCCGCTGCGCTGCGTCGCTGAGCTGCAAACGCAGCAGCAAGGCCCGTTGCTCAGCGCTCAGATCATCGGGCAGAGGCCCGGCGCCCTGACGGCTCAGGACGACATCCACCCGCTGGGCCACACCGGCCGGCAGCATGAGAAAAAGGCATTCGCGCAGGGGCGCCAGGTAGCGTTGACTGAGCCAACGCGCCAGGTCCAACTGCGCCGCTGACAGCACCGGTTCGGCCGCGGCCAGTTCAGCCAGGGCGCGCAAAGTGACGCCCGGCGGCGCGTCGGTCCGCAGGCCCACCACGATGCCTTGCAGGCGGCGCCCGCTAAACGGCGCCCATACCAGGTGTCCCGGCTCGATCTGGCCCTGCAGCGGCAGCGGGATTTCGTAACTAAAAATATCGTTGGTGTCCATGTAGCCCCCGGCGCGGCTGACCGGGGTGTTGACAACCACATCGGCCACCGTGTAGGGCGCAGCGAGATCAGAGACAGGCATTGCAGGATTTCCCAAAGTCGGTTATACTCCTTGTTCAGCGCCGCTTATTATGCCGTATTCCCGGCGCCGAGGCAATTCTGTACTGCCAGCGGCAATAGACTTCACTTTTCCGCTGAGAAAACGGGCGCAATTCGTGCCCACTTGCAGTACCCAATGGAACATCAGACGCAAGGTTGAAGCATGACAGGGCAACATGCCTCTCGCGAGACTCCCGTTGAACAGGATGAAGGCGTTCTCATGCCGCGCCCGGCAGCCGCGCCGTTCGTGGCGCGCGGGGCTGAACTGGCCTGGCTGCAGGCGCGCTGGGGTGAAGTCGGTCGCGGCAATCGCGTACTGGCGGCCGTCGAGGGCGATGCCGGTGTGGGAAAGGCAACCCTGGTCGAAGTGTTTGGCAGCCAGGCGGCCGCCCAGGGCGCCCTGTTCGTCAGCAGCCGCAGCCATGACACCGGACTGCACATCCCCTACCAGCCGCTGATCGAGCTGCTAACGTCGTTGTGGGCGCAGTTGAAGCGCGTCCTGGGGCCAGATCTGTCAGCCAGCCTGGCTTTGTCTGACCCAGTTTGGGCTGAGGTCGGGCGTTTCTTGCCCGAGGCCTTGCTGGCAGGCTCTGGGGTCGCGCCGGCGCCAGCCATCGAAGGCCGCATGGACCAAAACCGGTTACACACCGGCCTTTGCAGCTTTCTGCGCGCAGTGGCGCAGAAGCGGCCCCTGGTCATGGCCCTGTATGATGTACAATGGGCTGATCGCTCGACGCTGGCGTTCGTCCATTACCTGATTCACATCGGCTGCGCCGCATACGCTGATGCGTGCCAGCCGCTGATGGTGATCTTGACGTATCGCCCTGATGAATTGGGCGATGCACATCCTTTGCAGCGGCTGCTGCGCGGGCCGCGCACGAATGGAAGAATCGGTGCCGCCAACGGCGTGCAGACGGTGCAACGACTGCCGCTGGCGCCGCTCAGCCGCGAAGCGGTCGGTCAATGGCTCATGGCGCTGCAGCCTGGGGCCGCACATCCCGCCCTGGCGCATTATTTATGGGAGGGATGCGAAGGAAACCCGCTCTTCTTGTTCCACACCCTGACCGATTGGCTGGACCGCCACCCCCGGACCACAGAAACCCAGGCGCTATCTGACCCGTCCCAGGAGTTCACCGCGGCAGATGAGCAGGTCCTCTGGCCTCGCCTGGCGCCGACTGTGCGCGCCATCCTGGAGCGACGCAGCGCCGGCCTGAGCGCCAATGGCCGCCAGCTCCTTCTTGTGTTGGCGGTGAGCAGTTGGCCCCTCCCCCTCGACCTGGCGCGGCGCGTGCTCGATTGGGACCCCCAAACCATGCAGACCGCCCAGGTCGAGCTGCTGCCGACGGGCTTGATCTGGCCCATAGCAGAGGCGGGAAGCACACTCGGCGCTGCGGCGGATGACCCGGTGATCGGTCTGAGTCACAGCCTGGTTCGCCGCATCATCTACGACGAGGCGCGCTCGGACCAGGCGCGACGCCTGCATCGCCAACTGGCCCGTGAATTGACTTCCGGTCAGGGGCGGGATGACGCGTTAGCGACGGCCAAGGCCGCTCTGCATGTCTGCCTGGCGGGCGTCAGCGATGAGGATGTGCAGCCAGCGTTGATGGCGCTGGCCGGCTGGGCGCTCAGCCTGAATGCCCTGGACAGCGCCCGTGAGCTTTACTGGGCAGCGCTTTCGCAGGCTACCCAGACCGGGGATACCGCCGCGCAAATGCTCATTCATCAGGCGTTGGGCGACATCCACGAGTTGAGCGGTGATTACCGGGCCGGCCTGGAACACTACCAGGCAGCGCTGGGATGCGCCAGCGCAGAGGCGGAGCGCGTTCAGATTCGCTGTCGCATGGCCCAGGTGACCCTGCAGCACGATGAGTGGGAGCATGCGGCTGCCTACATACAGGCGGCCGACAGTTTGTCAGCGGACCTCGTGGCGGCGCTACCGGCCGATCTGTTGACATGCCAGGGCGAGATTCTGCTGCGCCTGGGGCAAGCGGAGAAGGCGCAGCGACAACTGCAGCAAGCCCATCTTGCCGTGGAAGCGCGAGGCGACGTGAAGAGCCGTATTCACCTGGCGCATGTGCAGGCTGATCTGCTTTTGCAGGCAGAGCAGAGCGAGGCGGCGCTCGATCTGCTGCAGCAGGCGTTGAAGCTGGCCGGTTCCGATGGTTGGCAAATTCGCACGCACGAACGGCTGGGTGAGACCTACCTGGCGTCCGGCCGCCTGGCGGAGGCGGAGCATCACCTTGCATTGGCCCTGGAGGGCTTTCAGCGCCTGGGCGCCTGGCGTCAGCAGGCGCAACTGCTGACGGTGTTGAGCAGCATTGACGAATGCCGGGGCAATCTGCCGCGCGCGCTGATCCGCGCGCGCGGGGCCGTTGTCATCTATCGCATGTTAGAACGCGTCGCCATCCTCACTCACTAGGCCAATTTCCTGTTGGAAGATTCGGCGCAGAATCGCGATTGTGGTCGCATAAGTTGAATCAACGCCGAAGTATGAGAGACTCTTGGACAAGAGCTGTTGGCGGCGGCTGTACGGTGTGTCTGACGCGTAGTGCAGCACGCCGATGTCATACGGCGCGTTGATGAAGAGATTGACGATCTCGTCCTGCGGGTAGCGCTGTGGGTAGATGTCCTCGTACAGGGCGCTCAGATACGGCCCGGTCTCCATTTCGATGTCGGTGTAACCCTCCCGGTAGAAGATGCCCATGAATTCGCGATTCTGCAAGAACGTGCCACGCACCGTGATCGCCTTCTGATTGTCGAAAACGCTGCCAAACGAGAGGTAGGGCGCCACATCGGCCGCGGTAAAGCTGTTCTTGAACAAGAAGGTGTTACGCGAATGTTCATCATAGACCACGTTGGGAATCATCACGTCGCCGACGCGGCCGTTCAGGGTGGCTGCCTTGCCCATGAAATACGCGCCGCGCAGCTCAGGCACGCTGGTTGTCACCTGCGCCAGGATGTGATAGGCGGCCATGCCAAGCGGATAGTCAATGTTGATGATGAGCGCTGCGCTCTGACGCAGGCGCTCCATCTGCGGGAGTTGAAGGCGCGGGTCGCAGTTGGCCGGATCAATACGGTTGATCTCGATGATGTGACTCGACACATCGAGATAGGCCGGCGTACTGATGGTGCTGATGCCCGATGCGACCTCGGCCTGCCGATAGTCGGCCATGCGCTGCGCGTGGCCGCGCTCCGCCAAAAAGAAACGCTGGATGTAGTAGAGCAGATTGAGCAGGCGCCCCTGTGAACCGATGGCCTGGGCAGTCTGCGCTTCCGGCCACAGGTTTTCAGGATTATTCGCCTCCAGAAAGGCCAGCAGTTCGGCCCGGTATTGGCTGGCGAAGCCGCACAGGGCGTTGGGCAGGCTGTGCGTGTTACTCGAAACGAAATAAATCGGGCGCTTGGTGATCGTCGCCGCATCGAGGCGCCCGTGGCTGGCCTCAGCCGCGCGGTCTTCGATGGTGCGCCACCAGCCTTGCGTGGCTTTGCGATAATCGGTGCGTGAACCGGCCAACAGGTCAACGAACAGGTTCATTTCGTACTGGCCAATCTGCTCCAGGCGTTCGGCCAGGTGAGAACCCCAGGTGCCCGCCAGTTTCTCCAGGTCATCGCTGCTCATCTCTAAAATCTCTTGCAGCGCCTCCTGCTCCACATCGCCCAGCGGCTTGCCCTGCACATGGTGCTGCTTGATGGTCTGCAGCAGCACAGAACCGCGCAGGCGCATGTGCATCTTGTTCCACTCGATTTGGAAGGCGGTCAGGATGGGGATCAGATCATCAATGTCGGAGACGCTGGCAATGAAGCAGGCCAGGTTCTCATGATCGTCATAGAACATGCGCCGCCGCCGCGCCGGCGCGCGCACCAGGCGCCAGCTTTCGATGGCGCCGTAACCGCGACGGGCAAAGACATCTTCCGATTGGCCGAGCAGCACGTAGCGCACATGCACGATCTCCGGCGGCAGGCGTAGCCAGGCGTAGAGAAAGGCAGAGATGTCCGGCTCCGGGTCGGCCGCCTTGAAGTGCAGGCTGGAATTGGTGCTGATATGCGCTTCTTCCAGCGAGCGCACGCGAATGGGACCGCTGCTACGCAGTAACGAGTAGTAAGTTCGTAGATACAGTTCGATGCCTTCACTGGTGGCAAATGGGACCGCTCGATCCATGCGATGACTCCTTTCTCTCTAGGCCAGGTAGGCGGACAGGCCGCGCTCTTTCAACGCCTCGGTGATCTGCTTGACCTCCTGCGCGCGCTCGCGCGGGCAGATGAGCAGCGCGTCGGCGGTGTCAATCACGATCATGCGCTGCAGGCCGATGGCCGCGATCAGACGCTGTTCGCTGAAGACGAAGCTGTCCTGGGTGTCGAGGAGGATGTGCGGACCATGCACGATGTTGCCCTGCTCGTTGGTCGGCAGTTCATCGGCCAGCGCGGCCCAACTGCCCACGTCGTTCCAGCCGATGTCTACGGGCAAAACGACGGTGTCGGCCGCGCCCTCCATGATGCCAAAATCAATCGTTTCGCTGCGAATCTGCATCCAGACCGGGACCCAGGCTACGTCTGCCGCCGGCTGGTTGAGCGACGCCGCGATCGCGGCCAACTGGGCGCTCAGTTCGAGCATCTGGCGGGCAATCTCAGCCAGGATGCTGTCCGCGCGCCACAGGAACATGCCGCTGTTCCAGGAGAACTGGCCGCTCTGCACGAAGCGCTCGGCCGTCTCACGATTGGGCTTCTCGGTGAAACGCAGAACGCGGTAGACGGTGAAGCCATCCAGATCGGCGATGGCCGGGCCGCGTTCCACATAGCCGTAGCCGGTTTCGGCATAGGCTGGGGTGATGCCCAGGGTGACGAGCCGCCCCGCCGCGGCCGCGGCCGCGGCCGCGGCCAGCAGGACGCGGCGAAAGGTCTCCTTGCGGGTGATCAAATGATCGGCCGTGAGAATGGCCATCACCGCGTCGGGGTCGCGCTGGCGCAGGAGCGCAGCAGCCAGGCCAATCGCGGGCGCGGTGCCGCGGCCGGCCGGCTCGCCGATGATGTTGGCGCGGGGAATGGCCGGCGCCTGCTCGCTCACCAGGTCAACGTAGCGGGCATTGGTGATGACAAGGACCCGCTCCGCCGGGATGATGGGCGCGATGCGGGCGTAGGCTTCCTGGAGCATGGTGCCTTCGCCGGTGAGATCGAGGAACTGTTTGGGGTGAGCCTGGCGGCTGCGCGGCCACAGGCGGGTGCCGCCGCCGCCGGCCAGAATGACGGCGTACAGGTGTTCGTTACGGTGCATCGTCAAAGACCTCTCTGTCCTGGCGCTGACATGGCGCTTTGCGTAGTCGGCAGTATAGCACGGCTGGCGCCACAATTCCAAAACCAGGAACATATTTTTTGACAAGCCTGTATCGCTGTGTTACGCTTTCTTGGGGTATTTATCATGAACTTAACGAAATTGAGCGAATCATCAACGAGCGATACGACGAAATCATCATCGCCTGGCGCCATGAACAGGCTAAGCGGCACAATCGCTAAGGTCAGGATCACCATTGACCCCGAGTTCAGGCCGTATGTGCCCGTGCTCATTCCCGACCTGGATGCCGTGAGAGCGTTAGCTGAACAGGTTCATCAGCAGAACAAATACTGGCAGGGTGAAGCATTCGGATGGGACGTGGAATATCACCCATCCCGACCCGAACCACCGCCGCACTCGAAGATGCAGTTTACGCCGGCAGATTTCTGGATAGGGGATGCCACTATTTGGGGATTCTCCATGATGTGGGAACGCGGTGATGACAAACCGCCGGTGGAAACGGTATCCGATGGCAACATCGTCGAGGAACTGCAGCCTGTATAACTGGTTCACAGGTCCGGCATCATAGACGCAAGAGGCGTAACTGCTCAGCCTGCCTGGAATTCAGACAGGATTCACAGGATATTTGAACTCTCGTGGCGGTAGTTTTGCACACCACAGAGTAAGAATCCTGTACATCCTGTTCATCCTGTCCAAATCGGCCTGCAGGGTGAGCAGTTACAAATTGTATCAATAAGTGCCAGCGTCAACTGGCGCGTGCTGACCGGGCTGTCTGCGGTTTCCTGATTGGGGCCGACGCCGGCCGGACAGCCGCCGCGACAGCCGCAGGCCATAACCAGGTCGCGCGCGGCCTGCAGCAGGGTGGTGTGC
>JAYRVL010000790.1:0-2162 GCA_041918575.1 Anaerolineae bacterium
ACCCGGCTTCTGGCAGAAGCCGGGTTTCTTGTAGAGACTGGGCTTCTTGCTGGCACGGTCACTTAAGAATGTAATACGTGGCGCGCTTCTCGCCGACGCGCAGCAGAATGCCTTGATCCACCAGGTCGGCCAGGTCGCGGCGCAGGGTTTCTGCGCTGACCTCCGGCTGCAGTGCCTGGTAATCACTGTTGGTGATGCGCCCGCGCTGCGTGAGGAACTGCAACGCCGTCTCTTGCCGGGGATTCAGATTGAGGCCGCGCCAGCGCAGGGCCGGCGCTTCCCCGGCGGCCGACGCCGGCGCAGACGCGACGATCATCTCCCCGCCGTTGCGCAGCGTCACCTGGAAACCGGCCGCCATCTCGCTAAACTGCGGCGGCGGCAGGCCATGTTCGCTCATCACGCGCACCATGCGATCCATGCCATAGCCCAACCGCTCGCTAAAACCCATGTCCGACAGAATTTGCACGATGGCCTCGTTGCGGCTGTAACGTTCCGCCAGCAGGTTGTCCAGCGTCACATGCCCTGGCAAGCGCCCCGGTGAGTAGACCTGCAGGCGATCGCTGAACATCAGCAGGCGAATGCCTTCGCCCCGCGCGGCGTAGTCGCGATGCGCCACCGCGTTGACCAGCGCCTCACGCACCACGGAGATCGGATACTCTGGGACTTCCTCCCGCGCCAGGCCGCGGATGCGGTTCGTGCGCCGCATGTGGTCGGCCACGAAAGCCTCGGCCAGGCGCACCTGCTGGGGCAAAACCCCGCGAATGTCCTGGCGCACGAACTCATCGCTCATGTCCGCGCCCTGGTAGCGCACCGCAATCACCTCGGCCGAGCGCAGAAACCGCTGCGGATCGCGGCCAAAGAGCAGAATTCCGGCCACTGTCGGCGCCAGCGCGCCGCCGGTTTCGGTCAGGCAGCCGCGGCTGAGCAGCACCTCCTCCAGCGTCTCCGCAGCCAGACCCGGCAGCCTCTGCACGTACTGCTGCACGCGCGCCAGGTCGAGATCATCGAGCCGGCTGCCAGGCGCGGCTGTGGATTCGAAACCGGCGCTGCCCGGATCGCGCTGCATGAGCAGACGGCGCAGTTCCTCGGTGGTCAGCGGCCGATTCCGGGCGGCCATGCGCGTCCAGTAGACGCCATACACGCTGTAGACGTGCGGCAAGCCCGGCGGCACGGTGATGATGGCAACCAGGCCGCCTGGCAGCGGCAGCAGCTCCGGCAGCGGCAGGATCAGCGGCGGCTGCGCCAGCAGGCAGGCGCTTTGCGTCAGGTCGGCCAGCGCGTCGGGCAAGGCGTTGGTCGGCGCCAGCACAACCGCGCCGCCATGAGCGTTGGCCAGGGCCGCTAACGTCGCAGCCAATTGCGCCGCGTCCGGCGCCTCATGGAACAGGGCCAGATCATCGGCCGGCTCGCGGCGCAGCAGCGCTTCAGCCGCGGCCACGGTCTGGCTGGCCGGACGGCGCATGATGAGAGCAGAAACGGTCATCGGTTCACAACTCCAACGCCTCGGCTTCGAAGACCCAATCGCCGGCCGCGAAATGTTCGGGATGGCGCCGCGCCCAGGCCTCGCGGCCCTCAGCGGCAATGAAGAGCGAACCGGCAAAACAGATCACATCCCCAGGCCTTGCCGCGTCCAGCGCCAGGGTCAGGGCCTCATCCACCGTGGCCGCGGTCAGCAGCCGGGTCGTGTCGCCGCCCTGCTCAGCCGCCAGCGCGGCCAGTTCCTGCGGCGCAAACGCACGCGGATGCTGCGCCTGCGTGCAGATGAGCTGATCCGTCACCGGCAGCAGCGCGTACAGCATCCCCCGTACATCCTTGTCCAGCGACGCGCCCCAAATCAACGCCAGGCGGCCGCCGCGCGCGCGCTTGGCGTCATCCAGCAGCATCGCCAGCTTCTGCGCCGAATCCACATTGTGCGCGCCATCCGCAATGATCGCCGGCCACTCTCCGGTCTCCGCTCTCCGGTCAGCAGTCGGAAATTGGAGATCCGAGATCAGAGATCGGGTGCGTGGGGGGCGGATGCTCTCTGGTCTCCCGTCTCCAATCTCCGCTCTCCGGTCTCCAATCTCCGGTCTCCCGTCTCCAATCTCCGGTCTCCCGTCTCCAATCTCCGGTCTCCCGTCTCCAATCTCCGGTCTCCGGTCTCCAATCTCCGGTCTCCGGTC
>JAYRVL010000791.1:0-2209 GCA_041918575.1 Anaerolineae bacterium
AGCCGGCCGGCGTGGCCCGCTGCCCGGATGCCGGTTCGATGAGAAGCACGCCGTGCGCTCTGCCGGCGGCCTTAAGGCAGGGCGCGGCGGTCATCTCTTCCACGCCCTGGCCGAGGAGCTGCCCATCGGCGGCAATCACGCATTGGATCGCCACGGGCGGCACGCGCACGCCTTGATTTGCCAGCACGGCATAGGCGCCGGTCAGTTCCAGCAGCGTCACCTCACCGCCGCCCAGGGTCAGCGAAAGACCGTAATCGCCGCCGGTCAGACTCTTGACCCCCAGGCGGTTGGCCGTCTCGATCAGCCGCGGGATGGTGACATGCTGCAGGGCCTTGACGGCCGGGATGTTGTAGGAATTCGCCAGCGCGCTGCGCACCGTCACCAGGCCATGTTCCTTGTCATCGTAGTTCCTGGGCGCGTAGGGCGGCCGGCCGGCGCCGTCGGGAAACTCGGTGCGGATGTCCATCAGGGTGGTTGCGGGCGTCCACCAGGCTTGATCCATTTCCAGGGCGGCCAGGTAGGTCAACGGCTTGATGGCCGAGCCGGGCTGGAGCGGGCTGATCGTCACGTTGACCTGGCCGGAGATTTCGGCCGCGTTGAAATCCACGCTGCCGAGCATGGCGAGGATTTCGCCTGTTTGCGGCCGCAGGGCCACCAGCGCGGCGTTGGTCACATGCTGCTGCGGCGTGAAGCGGGCAATGCGCGTGCGCGCGGTCTCTTCGGCCAGCTTCTGCAGATCGTTGTCAAGCGTGGTGTAGACCTGCAGGCCGCCCTTGTACAGAATTTCCGGGCCGTAGGTGCGTTCCAGTTGTTCGCGCACGTAGATCACAAAGTGCGGCGCCTCGAAGGTGTAGTGCAGCGGCGCCAGCGGAATGGACTGCGCATCCCAGGCCAACCAGGCCGCGTCCGCCTCCTGCGGCGTGATGTAGCCCTCTTTGACCATCAGGCGCAGCACCACGGCCTGCCGACCTTTGGCGCCGGTGGGGTTGGTATACGGGTCCCAGTAGGAGGGCGCTTGCGGTAAACCGGCCAGCAGCGACGCTTCCGCCAGAGACAAGTCATGGGCCGACTTGCCAAAATAGGTCTGGCTGGCCGCCTCGATGCCGTAGGCGGCGCTGCCGTAGTAGATCTCGTTCAGGTAAATTTCCAGGATACGGTCGCGCGGGTAGGTGCGCGTGATCTCGGCTGCCAGGATGGCCTCTTTGACCTTGCGGCTGATCGTGCGCTCCGGCGACAGAAAAACCAGCTTGACCAACTGTTGTGCAATGGTGGAGCCGCCGATGACGGCCTCGCGCTCACGCACCGCCCGCCAAACGACACGCGCCAGGCCGATGGGGTCAACCCCCAGGTGTTGGTAGAAATTGGCGTCTTCGGTGGCAATGACGCCCTGGATCAGGCTGGGCGCCATCTGATCGAGCTTGACGAGCGAACGGCGCCCGGCGTCCGAATCGAACACCTCGTTGAGCGCCTTGCCGTCGCGGTCGAAGATGCGCGTGCTGACGAAGAGCGCGGCGCGATCCTGCAGATCATCAGGCGACGGCAGGTCGGACGCCAGCAAAACATAGGCGATGGCGCCGCCGGCCGTGACGAGCAGCGCCAGGATTGTGCTGATGATGAGCGCCAGCAAGAAGCCATCGGCAAATCGCCCGCGGTTTGCAGGGCTGCCGCCTGATCGCAAGATTTGGCGACCTCCCGGCAGGCGCGGCGGCGGTTGGCCGCTCCCTGGCGGCCGGGTTAGCGCCGGCGGCGGCTCTGGCGCACTCCCAGGCGAACGCATCCAATCGGGCAGTCCCTGGTTCGTTTGCGCCGATCGTGGGGAGGATGACCGGCGCCCATTCGGGTTGTCTTCGACGGACCTCATGTCTTGCTCCTTGAAAAAAAGACGACTAACCCGCAAGTGGGCGCGACGCGCGCCTGTTCTTTGGGGCGGAAAAGTGAGGTCTGTGGCCACTTGCAGCCTGTTTGTCAATGCCTGATCCATACCGTGAACTCTGCATGTGGGCCGAAGCGGACGCGCGCGGGGTGCGACAGAGGTTGGACGACGTGCGGCGTCAGGCGCTGGCCGTTGACCCAGGTGCCGTTGCTGCTGCCCAGGTCGCTGATGTTGAGCTGGCGGCCGTCCCAGCGGATCAGGGCATGATGACGGCTGACCTGGTCGTCGTTGGCGAGGACGATGGCGTTATCGGAACTGCGGCCGACCGAATTCTCA
>JAYRVL010000792.1:0-5381 GCA_041918575.1 Anaerolineae bacterium
GCATCCTGGAAGAGCTGCACCAGGCGGAAGCTGCTGCCCTGACCCAGGAGCAGCGCGCTGCCACTGCCGCCGCCCACGCCGCTCAATTCGATCACCGCCTCGATGTGCAGGGAGCTGAAACCGATCTTGGCGTTCATGACGTTGAAGAGGCTGAGACCCTCGCTGCGCTCGCCGCCGGCCCAGGCCACGAACACCACGGTTTTGTTCGGCTGGTACGGGCTGTTCTTGAGCGCCCGCGCCAGCTCCAGCATGGCGGCGACGCCGCTGGCGTTGTCGTTGGCGCCTGGGTACAGCACGCCATCCGGCCCCACGCCCAGGCCATCGTAGGACGCAGTGACCATGATGACCTGGCTGTCCAGCCCCATCTCGGCCGCCTGCCCAGGGATGTAGCCGACGACATGGTAATACTGCTCGCTGAGGTCATCCGAGAAGTCGGGCTGAATCGCCATGCGCACCGCTGCGCCGGCCGGCGTCAGTGTCACTTCGCCGGCTTTGAGGCCAGCCGCGGCCGCTTCGATCTGCGCCATGCTGCTGCCGGTCGCGGCCAGCAGACGGTCGGCCACGGCCGTGGTGACGAACATCATCGGCACGCGACCCTCGTAGCCGCCGTAGAGCATCTTGCGCTGCATCACCTGTGGGTCGTCCGACACAACCAGGAAACTGGCCGCAGCCGCGGTGTTGATACGGGCGGCGTCTTCGGGCCGCACGATCAAGACCTTGTCGCGCAGCGACATTTGGTTCAGGCCATAGTGGTCGCTGGCGGTCGTTTGTGGATCAGGCCCGGTGACCAGGCCCATCACCACGCCTTCGGTCCGGCCAACGGTGGCGCGGCGCGCGTAGGTCAGGCCGCGGCCCACGTATTCGACAAAATCCTGGCGATAGGTCAGGGCCTGGGTCACGCTGCCCTGGTTGTCCAGAATCTCCAGGATGGGCGTCTGGCGCAGATGAGCGCGGGGCGTGGTGTTGCTCACGATGAAGGTTTCCACCCCTTCTGCTTTGGCGCCGCCCGGAAAAAGGCCGATCTCCTCCATGCGCCTGGCAATATACTGGGCGGCCTTCTCGGCGCCGGGCGTGCCGGTTTCGCGCCCCTCGAACGCGGGCGAGGCCAGTTGTTGAATATCGCCCAGGGCGCGCGTTGCATCGAAGGCGGCTGCCTGGCTGCGATAGATGCCGAGCGGCGAGGTGGCGCGCAGAAGCAAGATCAGTCCAATCACCGCGCCGGCGCCCAGCGTCACCGTGTAGCGGTTGAAGAGGCGGCTGACGTTGGCGCGGGTGTCGTCCAGGAAACGGCGCATGCCCTGCCCCCACAAGTTGAAACTGAGGATGGCGAGGAAGAAGGCGAGGCCCGGATACCATCCCAGCCAGGGATAGGAGCGCCACCAGTTGCGCACATTGGCCAGGAGTGCGCCCCATTCGGGCACGTCGGAGAAGTAGTAGATCACCGACTGCATTTGGCCTGTTTCCGCAATGGCTGCGCGAAAGCCGCCGCCCATGAAGATATTGAGGAAACCCAACTCGGCCAGCAGCATGAGCACGCCGCCCATCTCCAGGATGGAGAGGACGAGCAGCGAGGGCAGCAGCAGGCTGAGGATGTGGCGGGAGAGCAGATGCACGGTGCGCGCGCCGGTCGCACGGGCCGCTTCGATGTAGGGCTGCGGTTTGAGCGCGGTGACCTGGCCGCGCACGTACTGGGCGATTTCACCCCAGCCGACGACCGAGACGCCGATGATGAAGACGCTCATGCCCTGTTGAATGCCGAGCGCCAGGATCAGGATCATGGCAAAGAGCGTGATCGGAAATGCGGCCCAGACCGCAATCGCGCCTTGAATGATGCGGTCGAACCACCCGCCGCGCCGCCAACCGGCCAGCGCGCCCAGCAGCGTGCCGATGACCATGCGCGCGAGCATGGCGAAGAAGGCCAGGGTGAGGGTGCGCCGGGCGCCGCCGAGCACCAGGGCCTGGATGTCGCGACCCACCGGGTCGGCGCCCCAGGGAAAGACGCTGGAAGGCTTGAAGGGCGGCGCGGCGATGACGCCTTCGATCATCAGCACGCCGTGCGTTTCGTAGGGATTGGCGGGGGCCAGGCGGTCGCCGGCCAGCACCAGGCCGATCAGCCCGGCCACGAGCAGCGTGCCTGCCATCAGCGCCGGATTGGTGATGGTGCTACGCAGGAGGCGGCGGCCGCCATAGTTGGGCGGCAGTTCGGCGGCTGATCCGCGCGCCTGATCGCCCGTGGCGGTCAGCGGCGGCAGTTCATCGTGGCCGCGGGCGCCGGGGAGCAAGCGGCGCAGATCGGCCCCAAATTCGCGCAGAGAGACCTGCAGCGCCTCAAGCCAGCGCCGCCAGGTTTGTCGTTCTTCGAACTGGTCCGTGTGGGGCGCCGCGCGCAGGCGCGCGTCAAGCAGGGGAAAGAGCATCTCCAGGGCCAGGTTGATCAGCAGGAAGAGGATGCCCAGGGTGACCACCAGGTCGGTGACGAGGGCGCGGTTACTGCTCTCGATCGTTTGCAGGAGAATTTGCCCCACGCCCGGCCACACGAAGAACGATTCGACGACCGGCAGGCTGGCGAGCGAGAAGCGCAGCGAGGTACCCAGGGTGGTCAGCACCGGAATCCAGACATTGCGCAGGGCATGGCGCAGGAGCACGCCGCGGTCGCTGAGGCCCTTGCTGTAGGCTACCCGGATGTAATCCTGCCCCAGCACATCGGCCAGGGTGAGATAGGTGACCTGCACGATTTGGGCCAACGGCCGCGCGGCCAGCACCAGCGCCGGCATGAGCAGATGCGCATCCCATCCAAAGCCGGTCTGCGGCAACACCGTGATGTCGAAGGTGCGGTGGACGCTGATGTTGAGCATCCAGAAGAGCATGGCCAGGATGAAGCTGGGGGTGGAGACGCCAAGAATGGAGAGGAGCAAGACCAATGAGCGGTTGCGGGCGCGGCCGCTGCGCGCGACACCGATGCCGACCGGCACGCCGATCAGGGTAGCCAGCAGCAGGGAGACCAGGAGAAGCCCGGCGCTGCGTGAGAAGAAGGTCCAGACCAGGGCAAAGGCCGGTTGGTAGGCTTTTTGCCAGTAATAGGTGGCGGGGTGATGGAACAGGTAGTCGGCGGTGGCGCCCAGGGCCTGGCCGGCGGCGCTCCAGAGGGCGGCCGGCACACCCTGGCGCCCGCGCTCCGCCATCAGCAGCCCCAATTGCGTCAGGTAAGCGATGGCAAGGACAATGACCAGGGTGGTCAGCAGCCGGCGCCCCAGGGCGCGCACGGCGCGCCGGCTGAATTGGATTTGTTGCATAGACGTGCAGTTCCGATTGATGGTTGATAGGCGGCCACAGCGAGACGCCTATCATACGTCAGAGCGGGAACATCGTCAAACCTGCTGCCGCTCGTCATCAGTGCCCAATAACCGGCTAAAGCCTTTATTCCAGATGTCTTCAGCGACCACATTTTTGGAATTGCTGAGCGAGTGCAAATGCGATCGGTTCTCTGACTGCGGAGATGGGCCGACCGGCGTCGTGTTCTCCTGCTTCACCTGCGGCAGCCGGTTCTCCACATCGCACACCAGGGCGGCGGACGCAAAGGATTACTTGCCTTTTTGGCGATTTCCGAGTAATCTGTATCTCCCAATGTTTGGGTTCGTCGGTGCGCGTGATGCCCGGTTGCCCGGTCTCTCCAGCCATCAGCGGCGCCTGCCGTGCGTGAATCTGATACCATCTGTGAGAATATCTGGGAGAGAAAGCTATGCCAAAGTCATCCGTGATTCGTGTCCTCTTGGGCGGAGCGTTGTTGCTCCTGGTCATGCTTGCCGTGCGAACGCCCACCACCGCGCCGGCGCCAACCCTGCGTCGGCCAGGCGAGGTGGAACCTGATCGCAACCTGGAGTTTTATTTGGCGGAGCGCGGCGTCAGCCAGAATGGCGAGAGCGAGTCGCTCATGGCTATCGGCGACTACTGGTATCACCGGGTATCGTATCCAACGGGCCAGTTCAGCCCGGCCTGGGTGCGTGAGGCCGCGGCCCAGGACAGCCAGGTCGAGCGGGCCGTGCCGGCCGGGGAGGTGATCTACGGCAAAGCGCAAACTGAGTCGCCGCTCACGTTGAACGCCAACCGCTTCACGTCGCTGGGGCCGCAGCCGCTGCAGAGCAACGGCTGTTTTAGTTGCTACAGCTACGGCCTGGTGGCCGGCCGCACCAACGTCATGGCCATTGACCCGGTCAGCACGAACGTGGCCTACCTGGGCGCGGACGGCGGCGGCGTCTGGAAAACCACCAACTGCTGCTCGGCCGCCACCACCTGGGCGCCGGTCACCGACGACCCGCTGCTGGCAACCATCGCGATTGGCGACATCACGATTGATCCCAACAACCACAACACCGTCTACGCGGGCACCGGCGACCTGCGCTTTGGCTCGTTTTCTTTTGGCAGCGCGGGCCTGCTCAAGAGCACCGACCAGGGCGCCACCTGGGCCAACCTGGGCGCGGATGTCTTTTCACCCTACTACCCGCAGGCGGCCGGCAACTTCCCCCAGTATCAGGCCATCGGCAAGGTGCGGGTGGACCCCAACAACAGCAGCAACCTGGTGGTGGGAACCAAGACCGGTCTTTACCTGTCGTACGATGCCGGCGCCAACTGGACCGGGCCATGCACCACGAACGGCTTCAGCACACAGCGACAGGACACCACCGGCCTCATTCTGCGTGACATCGGAGCAAACACCCAGATCTACGCCTTCATCGGCGCGCGTGGTTACTCGACCACCGTCCAGAACAATCTGCACCTCAACGGCGCCAACGGCGTTTACCGCGCCCTGCTGCCGGCCAGCGGCTGCCCATCGAGTTGGGAAACGCTCAGCCGCTCCGACAACGGTTGGCCGGCCGATACGGCCTCCGGCATTCCTGTCAACACGGGCACGCTGACCGGCAACCGGCTGGGCCGTCTCGATGTGGCCATCGCTCCCAGCAACTCCAATGTGATCTACGTGCAGGTGCAGGCCATTCTCGTTACCGGCGACGCGCAGCGCGGCGGTCAACTGGGCGTCTGGCGCACCACCGACGGCGGCGTCACCTGGGCGCAGCGTTCCGGGCCAACCGGCCTGACCGGCTGCTATGGCGACTACGGCCAGAACTGGTACGACCAGGGCCTGGCGGTTGACCCGAACAATTCGGACATCCTGTTGATGAGCACCGTGGACATCTTCAAGTCCACCAACGGCGGCACGACTTTTGTTAATAAAACCTGCGGCTACGCGGGCGGCACGGTCGTGCATGTGGACCACCATGCGCTGGCTTATGTGCCTGGGTCTTCGACCACGCTGCTGGCCGGCAGCGATGGCGGCGCGTACGTCAGCACGAACGGCGGCGAATCGTACACCCAAATCAACAACA
>JAYRVL010000793.1:0-10675 GCA_041918575.1 Anaerolineae bacterium
GTGGCGCTGCATCCGGGCGTGACCGACAGCGTGGCCGCAAGCCTGCTGGACGCGGCGCGGCTGCTGGGCATCGCCGGGTTGACCCACGCGGCCAGCGGCCAGCGGGTGGTGTTGGAAGGCAGCCTGACGGCCGGCGATGCGCTGCGCATCGCGCAGGATCTGCTGGCGAACGCGACCATCCAGTTCTACACGATCAACCGGCCGCTGACGCCCATCTTTGCCAGCGCCAGCGCCGATGACACCGTGGAGATCATCCCCTTGACGAATGCCAACCCGGCGGGCCTGCTGGAAATCAGCCGCAGCCGGCGCCTGGCCCTTGATCTGGCCGAGATGCAGGCCATTCAGGCGCATTTCCGCCAGGCGCAGCGTGAGCCGACCGATGTGGAGCTGGAGATGCTGGCGCAGACTTGGTCCGAGCACTGCGTCCACAAGACCTTCAAGGCCACGATTGACTTCAGCGATGCCAGTCAGCCCGGCGCAGCGCCGCTCCGTATCCACGGCCTGCTCAAAACCTACATCAAAGCCGCGACCGACGAACTGGCGAAGCCGTGGGTGGTGTCGGCCTTTGTGGACAACGCCGGCATCGTGCGCTTTACCGACGATTTCGACCTGGCCTTCAAGGTGGAGACGCACAACCACCCCTCCGCGCTGGAGCCGTTCGGCGGCGCCAACACCGGCGTGGGCGGGGTGATTCGGGATGTGCTGGGCGTTTCCGCACGGCCCATCGCCAACACCGATGTGCTTTGCTTCGGCCCGGCCGATCTGCCGGCGGATGCGCTGCCGGCCGGGGTGCTGCATCCGCAACGCATCGCCGCGGGCGTGGTGCATGGCATCGAGGACTACGGCAACAAGATGGGCATTCCCACCGTCAACGGCGCCATTTTGTACGACCCGGCCTACACCGCCAACCCGCTGGTTTTCTGCGGCTGCCTGGGCATCCTGCCGGTTGGCGTTCATGCCGCGCTGCGCGATCCCCAGCCCGGCGACCGGGTCGTTGTGCTGGGCGGCCGCACCGGCCGCGACGGCCTGCGCGGCGCCACCTTTTCTTCCATGGAAATGTCGCACGAGACCGGCCATGTCGCGGGCGCGGCCGTGCAGATCGGCCATCCCATCCATGAAAAACAGGCGCTCGATCTGCTCCTGGTCGCGCGCGACGAGCGCCTCTATCACGCCATCACCGACTGCGGCGCGGGCGGGCTATCGTCCGCGGTGGGCGAAATGGCGGCCGAGTTGGGCGCGGATGTGGAGTTGGCGCACGCGCCGCTCAAGTACAGCGGCCTGCGGCCCTGGGAAATCTGGCTGAGCGAGGCCCAGGAGCGCATGGTCATCGCCGTGGCTGAACCGCACTGGCCGCGGCTGCAAGAACTCAGCCGCACCTACGGCGTCGAAGCCACTGCCCTGGGCCGTTTCCGCGACGACGGCCAGCTCATCGTGCGTTACCAGGGCCGCGTCGTCGCCAGCCTGGACGGGCAGTTCCTGCACCACGGTATCCCGCAGCGTCACCTGCAGGCCGTTTACGCCCCGCCGCAGACCACCCCGCGCGCGCCTCGCAGCGCGGCCGCGCCGCCCGACCTGGCTGGTTGGATTCTGCGCCTGCTGCGCCATCCCACCGTCGCCAGCAAAGAGGCGGTCATCCGCCGCTATGACCACGAAGTGCAGGGCGGCGCGGTGGTCAAACCGCTGGTGGGCGCATGCCAGGACGGCCCCGGCGACGCGGTTGTGCTCCTGCCGCTCGACACCCTGCTCGGCCGCGACGCGCCGCCGCAGCCCGCGCCCGGCGTCGCGCTTGCCAACGGCATCAATCCGGCCTACGGGCTGCTCGATCCCTACCGCATGGCCTGGGCCGCGGTGGACGAAGCGTTCCGCAACCTGGTCGCGGTTGGCGCAGACCCGGACCGCGTCGCCATCCTGGACAACTTCTGCTGGGGCAATCCGTCCCTGCCCGACCGCCTGGGCAGCCTGGTGCGCTGCGCGCAGGGCTGCTACGATGCCGCCCTGGCCTATGGCGCGCCCTTCATCTCCGGCAAGGACAGCCTGAACAACGAATACCTGGGCGCGGACGGGCAAAAGCACGCCATTCCGGGCACCCTGCTCATCTCCGCGCTGGGCCTGGCGCCCGATGTCGCGACCACCGTCACCATGGACCTCAAAGCGCCGGGCAATCTGCTCTACGTGGTTGGCGCGACCGCAGACGAGCTGGGCGGCAGCCTCTACTACCAACTCCTGGCTGCGGATCAGGGCGCGGCGCATCCACTGGCCGGCGCCGTCCCCGCGCCCATCACCGACCCGCGGCCGCGGCTGACCGGGCTGCACGCGGCCATCCGCGGCGGCCTGGTGCAGGCGTGTCACGACTGTTCGGAGGGCGGTCTGGCCGTCGCGCTGGCCGAAATGGCGTTGGCCGGTCGCCTGGGCGCGGAGGTTGACCTGGCCTGCGCGCCGGTTCTGCCAGATGCGGCCCTCGCCAACCTGCCTGTGGACACGCTTCTCTTTGCCGAATCGCTCGGCCGCTTCATCGTGGAAGTGACGCCCGCCGCGGCCGCCGCCTTCCGCGCTGTGTTGGCCGGTCGCGCCCCCCTCGCCTGCCTCGGCCATGTCCGCGCCGATGCGACCCTGCTGGTGCGCCGCGGCGAAGAAACCCTGGCTTGCCTGGACATACCCGGCCTGCTGCGGGCCTGGAAACCGGAGGAGGACTGAACGTGCGCATCTCGCTCGCGGCTTTGGCCCTGATGATCGCGCTGCTTCTGCTGCTTGCCCTGCTGGCGGCCTGTCAGACGCTGCCCATCTTCCCCACGCCCACCCCCACGCTGACGCCCACTTCGACCCCTTCGCCCACGCCCACGGTGACTCCCACCCCCACACCGCCGGTCTATCTCTCGCTGGTCACGGCCTCCGCGCTGCCGCCCACCACCACCGCCGGCGCCATCGTCTTCAGCACGCAGGCGCAGAGCGGCGACACCCTGCTCTGGCAGCTTTCCAGCCGCGGCCTACTCACCATCACCGACCGGCTGCTGGACGCGACCTGGGATTGCAGCCCGCGCAGCGCCGGCCCGGCGCGCTGCGCCTTCGCCGACCAGGACGGCCAGGTTTACACCACCACCCTGGACGACCCGGCCGCCGCGCTCCTCATCGAGCCTTCCCTGCCTGTGGCCCATCTGGACCTGGCGCCGAACGGCCTGCGCCTCAGCGTGGCGCTGACCGATGACCTGGACATCCTCGATCTGACCGAACCGGCCGCGACCGCCGCCATCAGCGGGGTGGGCGAGTTGGCCGAGCTGCAGTGGGCGCCGGACGGTCAGCGCCTGGCGGTCATCACCCGCACCGCGGACAGCGCCAACCTGTATGTGCTCGACCTGGCGCAGGCGCCTGTGCTGCGCCAGGTTGCGGCCGGCGATTGGCTGGGAATGGCCGCCTGGGCGCCGGACAGCAAGCGCCTGGCCTTTGCGCAGCGCGGCCTGGATCACCCCAACGGCGGTCTTCAGCGCCAGGACCTGTTCGTCAGCGATGCGACCGGCGCAGAGGTGCTCAACCGCACCGAATACTTCGAAGATCGCCAGCGCCCCGCGCCCGATCACGCGTTTGGCGTGCGTTGGCTCACCTGGTTGGCCGACAGCGCCACCCTGGCCTTCACCTGGACCGGATGGCCGGTTGACCCGCAACAGGTGGAGGTCAACGTGGTGGCCGCGGCCAAAGACGGCGGCGCGCCCACGGCCCAGTTAGCGGCCGCCGGCGCGTTGCTCGCCGATGGCACGCGGCTTGCCTATTCGCCTGACGGCGCCCAGGTGGTCGCGCTGCTGCGCACCGCTGACAGCCGGCGTTTCGTGTGGGGCAGGCCGTTGGCCTCGGACACCTGGGTGGCGCTGACGCCCGCTGAGCATGCGCCGCTGGACCTTTGTTGGACCAGCGACAGCCTGGCCCTGGTTTACATCACCGACGAGGGCGGCCTCTACTGGCTCGACAGCCGCGGCGGCCTACCCGTGCGCCTGGCAGCCGTCGCCGCGCCGCAGCGCATCACCCGCTTGCAGTGTCCGTGAGGAAGGCGCTGCCGCCCCGTAACCCCGAATTTATTCGGAGCGATAAGGCGATCCGCTTCACGCTCCCGCCCCTTGCCTTGATTTTCGAACAGGTGTATACTGCGTTTCAGAAAATCTGCCGCAGATGAAATGCAGAGGAGAGATCATTCGATGGGAAGTCATCCGATGGAAACAACAGTCCAAATTCGCCAGCGCGGCACGCTGACCCTGCCGGTCGAAATCCGGGAAAAGTACGGCATCCAGGCCGGCGACATCTTCCGCCTGGTTGATATCGATGGCACGATGGTCTTTACGCCGATGGTGGCGATGGTGCCCGAGTTGGCGCGTGAGATCGAGCGGCTGCGCCTGGAAGCGGGCCTGAGCCTCGATCAGCTTTTAGTCAGCCTGCGTCAACAGCGCGAACGTTACTACGAGGAACATTATGCCGCCGCCCAGCCTGGCTAAGCCCCGCGTCTTCGTAGATGCGGACGTACTCTTCGCCGGTTCGGCCGCGCCCGGCGAGCACGGCGCCAGTCTGGTAGTCCTGCGCCTGGCCGAGATCACGCTGATCGAGGCCTTCGCTTCGCAGCAAGTCATCACTGAAGCGGAGCGCAACCTGGCTGAAAAGTTGCCGAACGCGCTGCCGGCCTTCCGCCTGATCGTCAGTCGTTGCCTGCGCGTCGTCCCCGATCCTGACCTGGCCGATCTGGCGCCCTTCGCCGGTCTGGCCGACCCGAAAGATCTGCCGATCCTGGTCGCAGCGGTGCGCGAAGAATGTCCCTGGCTGGTCACCTTCAATGTGCGTCATTTCAGACCGGGCCATCCGGCGGTGCAGGCCTTACCTCCGGGCGAGCTGGTCCTGCGCGTGCGCGGGAGGCTGGCCGGGTTGGGTACTTGACGCATGGTCCGGAGTATTGCGGCGCCGTATAACGCGGAGTGACACAGATGACAATCATCAAACCACGTGTATTGATCCTGCATGCACCCGGAACCAATCGCGACCGTGAGGCGGCGCTGGCCTGTGAGCGGGCCGGCGGTCAGGCGCAGATCATGCACATCAACGAACTGAGCGCGACGCCGGCGCGGCTGCACGATTTCCAGATGCTGGTGCTGCCCGGCGGCTTTTCCTTTGGCGATGACCTGGGCGCGGGCAAGCTGTGGGCGCTGGAACTGCGCTACCGGCTGGGCGACGCGCTGGCCCATTTCCACGCCGCGCGCCGGCCCATTTTGGGCATCTGCAACGGCTTTCAAGCCCTGGTCAAGACCGGCTACCTGCCGGGGCCGCTGACCGGTGGGACCCCTGCCGGCGACTCAGCCGCGGCGCGGGCGCAGACCGCCACCCTGACCCGCAACGCCAGCGGTCATTTCGAGTGCCGTTGGGTCACCCTGCAGCCGCAGCCCGACAGCGTCTGCATCTTCACGCGTGGGTTGACCGAGCTGATCGCCTGCCCGGTTGCGCACGGCGAAGGGCGCTTCGAGTTGGCCGCGGCCGCGGACCTGCCGCGACTGCGGGCGGCCGGGCAGATCGCGTTGACCTACGTAGACGCGGAGGGCGCGCCCGCGGCCGGCGCGTACCCCCTCAACCCCAACGGCTCGCTGGCCGACATCGCCGGCATCTGCGACCGCACCGGCGCCATCCTGGGCCTCATGCCGCATCCGGAAGACCACCTCAGCCCGCTCCAGCACCCGGCCGCGTCCCGCGGCCTTCACGGCCGGCTCGGCCTGGCGCTGTTCGCCAACGGGGTTCGGTACGCGGCGGGGTAGAAGGTAGGGGCAGAGTCCGGGGTTTGACACCCTGCGTTGTTTGGTTTATGATTCACATCATGAATAACTTTCATTCAACCGCTGCCGATCCTCCGGTCTACTATGATCGTTGGCTGACACCGCAGCTGCGCTCGGCGTGCGAAGCGTTTTCGATTGTGGTGTTGACCGGCGCGCGTCAGGTGGGCAAGAGCACCCTTCTGCGGCGGGCGGAGCCGTTCAGCAGTTGGCGCTATCACACCATGGATGACTTCGACACGTTGCGCCAGGTGCAAGAGAACCCTGCCAGCCTGTGGGCCGGGGTCAGCGAGGTCATCCTGGACGAGGTGCAGAAAGCACCCGAGTTGATGCCGGCCATCAAGCGGGCTGTTGATGAGCAGCCCGGCCGTTACCGTTTCGTCTTGTCCGGGTCGGCCAATTTGCTCTTGATGGGTAAGGTGAGCGAGAGCCTGGCCGGTCGCGCCGTTTACTTCGTGCTCGATCCGCTGACGCTTGGTGAACGGCATGGACAACCGCCCCCGTCACTCCTGACTGATGTCCTGGCGGGCCGCTGGCCGCAGGATGGGTTGCTGCCCGCAGCGCCGGCTGATCCTCTTCCTCTGCTTCAACGGGGCTTCATGCCTGCCTTGCTGGCGCTCAAGACGCCGGAAGACTGCGTGAGATGGTGGGATGGCTATGTCGCCACGTACCTGGAGCGCGATCTCCGGCAGATGTCGCAGGTCGAATCGCTGGTAGACTTTCGCCGCGTCATGGCGCTGTTGGCATTGCGCACAGGGCAGTTGCTCAATCAATCGGACGTGGCGCGCGATGCGGGCCTCTCGCAGTCAACGATCCATCGCTACTTGAATCTGCTGGAAGCCACGCACCTGTTCGAGCGCGTACCGGCCTACCTGGGAAGTCACACCACGCGCCTCTTGAAAGCGCCGCGTGCCTTCTGGGCCGATGTTGGGCTTGCAGTCTTCCTGGCCGGCTACTACACGGCCGCTGACCTGGCCGGTGCGCGTGAAGTGGGCGCCTTTTTCGAGACGCTGATCTATCAGCATCTGCGCGTCAGCAGCGGGTTGTTGGCGCCCCGCGCGCGGCTGCACTTCTGGCGCACGCAGACGGGTGATGAAGTAGACTTCGTGCTAGAGCACGGTCGGCGCGTCGTGGGTATCGAGGTCAAGATGACCAATTCCCCTGGTTACCGGCACAGCGCCGGCCTGGTCAAGTTCCTGGCAGAGCATCCCCAGGCGGTTGGCGGCATCCTGGTGCATGGCGGCCAGACCATCCGGCGCCTGGACGAAAAGATCGTCGCGGCGCCCTGGCCGCTGCTGACCGGGTGATCAGAATTCAGCATTGACAATCGGACGGAAGGCTGAATAGTGCAAAGTGCAGAGGTTGAAGTTTTGAATGTGGGGCGTCACCGCTGAGTGCGTTCATCTGCCGCTCCAGTCGCGTGCGCTCCACGGTTGAATCGGCCTTGTCCAGCGCGCCGCCCAGGCGGCACAAGGTCTGACACGCCTCGACGACCCTCGAGTACAACTGGCCGCGCTCGCCTGCTGGCGGTACTTGGATGCTCGGCACGGGAATCTCCTTTTCGGGGTTAGAACGCATTATATCCGCGCCTGGGCAGTGGGTCAATTGCCGGTGAATCATCGCCCCATGCCGGTTGTGTTCTCACGCAAACTGTGGTATCCTCAGCCTCAACACGCCAACCTGGCGTGCTGCTGCCTACCAGTCCACCAGGAGGCGATCCCTTGATCCAGCATCAAACCGACGCGCGTGAAGCAATACAAGTGACGACCGTGGAGTGTATGCCATGACTGAATCACTGAATATCACCATCCGTACGCTGACGCCGCTGTGGACCGGCGGCGTGGATGCAACCAGCGACCGCTTGCACGCCACCGGAATCATTGGCTCATTGCGCTGGTGGTACGAGGTGGTCGTGCGTGGGCTAGGCGGCCGGGCGTGCGATCCGAGCGAACATAGCTGCATCTTCGACGCTGAGAAATACAAACAGGCGGCCGGTCTACCAGAAAGGGAGCGTCTGCACGCGGCCGGCCTGTGCGATGCCTGTCAGCTTTTCGGCGCAACCGGCTGGCGACGGCGGTTTCAGGTGCGGGTTGAGGCCCAGACCCAGCCAGCCTGGGAGGGCGGCCGTAGCCTGAATGTGCGCCCGTATGGTCGCACGCGGGGGTGGTTTCTCAACCCGGGTCACCTCGGGACGATCAAGATCAACCTGACAGGCGACGCCCAGACGCTGGGCCAGATGTTGGCGTTATTCCGTTTCCTGGAAGCATGGGGGAGCCTGGGGGCGCGACCCCAACTTGGATATGGGATGTTCGAGATCACCAAGCTCGAAGAAATTGAAGCGCCAGTGAAATGGAACACTTGGGGAGACGCTGCAGTCGGCGCACTGCCGGATTTACGCAGCTTCACCTTCTTCAGGCTGCAGTTCACGCCCAGAGAGGCCAATTGGTGGACGCAGGTTTCGGGATTGCGCGAGCTTCGAGGCCGGCGCGATTGGACAATTTTGGAGCACCTGGCAGCCGGCGGCATGGCGCCTGTGATGCCGGCGATCAAGAACTACCTGCGTTTCGAGCAGCGTTGGTCGTCGGTAGCGCTTCCTCACTGGCTCTTCGGCACGTTGCGCGGGGACGAACGTATGCGCAGCAAAGTGGCGCTGAGCTGGGCCTTCCGCCTGGCAGATGGGAAAACGTGGGAGATTCGAGGATGGGTTCATCTTCCCAATGACGCCAAAGGACGATCGGCCCGCGTTGAGGTCATTGCAGTGCTGCAGCGGGCGCTGGCAAACCCGCAGAGCTGGCAGCAGGCGTTGGGCTTGCAGACAGGTTTTCGTGACGCTGCCCTCACCTTTGTCCCCTCAGCCTCGCCCTGGCAGATGTGCGACAGTCAGGCGGTGGCTACTTTTCTGAACAAGGTTCAGCTGGAGGCAATCCAATGATTGAAAGTATCCAGATTCGAGATTTTCGCGGCGTTCAA
This sequence comes from Anaerolineae bacterium, assembly GCA_041918575.1. GTDB lineage: Bacteria > Chloroflexota > Anaerolineae > SSC4 > Amarolineaceae > Amarolinea. The sequence goes on from JAYRVL010000793.1 coordinate 8,760, forward strand.
CGCGGGCGTATCAAGGGCTTTCGCCAACTGAATGTGCTGGTTGGCTCCAACAACTCCGGCAAATCTGCCGTGCTCGAAGCGCTCAAGCAGGAGCACACCTCGCCGCCGGTCTTTGCCACTCGAACCCTGGCTCATGCCGCAGATGCAGACCTGCGCCAGGTATTTGCGCCGCTGTTGGCGGCCATCGAGTTCGTCAGGAGATGACTATGCCGAGAGAATTCTTACCCGCGTATGCACTGCCGCAAGGTCATGTAGCTCTGCAACGTGCGGCGATTGACTTCTTGTTGGGACTGGGTCAGCCGCCGGCCGGCTTCGGCTATCTGGCCGAGGTCAGCGATCCTCTGGCTCGCGTCGAACTGCTGGCGCTGGCTTTGGCGACCGGTGACAAGGACTACGCCCGCGCCGGCGAGCGCCGGCAGGGCGGTCTGCCGCAGTTGTACCGAAGCAAGGCGTTCAACGAGGCCCTGGCTGGCCGGCAGCGGCAAATGGCAGCCCTGGGCCTTTTGCCAACGCTGCCCGACCTGGCGGCCTTACCGGCCGGCAGCTTCGCCATCCACTTCACCTTCACCCTGCGCACGCCCTATATCAGCAAGGATGACGCCGGTCTGCACATCCTGGACAACCCTGTGCGTAAGGATAAGGTGTTCGGCCTGCCGATGGTTGCCTCCACGGGCTGGAAGGGCGCGCTGCGGGCGGCGCTGCGCCTGGCCAACGACTGGAACAACGACCACCCGGACCTGCTGCGATTGTTCGGCGATGCGCGTGATGACGAAACAGGGCCGGCCGGCCGTCTTTTCTTCTACCCCACCTTCTTCACCCGCATCGGCCTGGAAGTGATCAACCCTCACGATCGCCAGTCCAACGCCGGCCAGCAGCCGATCTATTTCGAGTGCGCGCCGGCCGGCGCGCAGGGGGACTTCACCCTGCTCTACGCGCCTTTCGATCGTGTGGGTGAGGATGAAAGGGAGACGCAACGTCAGGCCGCAGACGACTTGATGCGGGCGGTCGCAGGAATCGAAACCATGCTGACCCGCACCGGCTTCGGCGCTAAGACGAGCAGCGGGTTTGGCCTGGCAGAGCTGGCAGGGGATGGTCAATTGGTTGTTCATGATCGCACCCAATTGGCCGAGCGGAAAGCAGTGACCGCCGCCTCGCTGCCGCCAATCACTCGGTCATTTGCCTCATTCGCCGCTCTGCCTGAAATCATTGCCGCCCTTCCGTGGCTAAAGGAGCAAGCCCTATGAGCCAACTCAATGAGCGCCGCCTTTCTATGAACTGGCAGCAACATCTTTTCGGGTTGGCCCAACAATATAGTGATGTTGCCCAGGAGATCATCGGCGACAATCTCGTTTCTGTTGTCCTTTTCGGCTCCATCGTCCGGGGCGAAGCCCACGCTAATTCGGACATAGACCTGCTCATTGTTTGCCGCCAGCTTCCCCAGGGGGTCTTCTTGCGACAGGCTGTCTTGGAGCCGATACGCCAGCAGTTGCAGACGGAGTTGAAGCGCCTGTGGCAAGAGGGCTACTACATTGATTTTACGGAACATCTCAAAAACAAAGAGGAAGCGTCACAAATCCGGCTTCTGTACTTAGACATGACCGAGGAGGCCGTCATTCTATTCGATCAGGACGCTTTTTTTGCCAACGTTTTAGAGCGATTGCGAACACATCTGCGACAAACAGGCGCACAACGCCGCAAACTGGGCACGATTCGTTACTGGGACTTGAAACCCGATTTCAGACCGGGTGAGGTGGTCACTTTATGAATACACACGATCTGGCCCGCGCCAACCTGGAAAGAGGCGCGGCGATCCTGGACGAAGCGCAACGGTTGGCAGACAGGCGGTTGTGGAACCTGGTCGTACGTCGTTGCCAGGAAACGACGGAACTGGCCCTAAAAGGGGCTTTGCGGGAGCA
>JAYRVL010000794.1:0-7138 GCA_041918575.1 Anaerolineae bacterium
ATGAGGCGGCCAATGGGGCGACCAATGGGGCGACCGGTGAGGCGACCGGTGAAGCGACCGGTGAGGCGACCGGTGAAGCGACCGGTGAGGCGGCCAATGGAGCGACCGGTGAAGCGACCAATGGGGCGACCAATGGGGCGACCGGTGAAGCGACCGGTACACCCACGCGGCCCTTGACTGAGACCCTGGCCCCCCCGGCGCCGGGCACAGGCCAGCCGGATATCGCCGCCCTGGGCAGGGCCTTGTCGGGGGGCAACCTCGACCTGGCCGCGGCGGGAGCCGCGTTGGGCATTGACACCGAGGCGATCCTCAGCGCGGTGAACCTGAACACCCTGGGCATGGAGATTGATCGCGTCCTGGAGCAGGTGGGGCTGGAACTGCGCCAGGGGGATGTCTATCTCAACCGACTGGGCGCGGAGCAGCTCAACGCGCAGCCGGGAGACGTGCTGGACATCTTCATCGGCCCCATCCCCGTGCCCTTCCGGGTGCGCGCGGTTGTGGAACAGGCCGGCCCCTTGGGCGCGCTCAAGCCGGTGGTCATGCTGCGGCTGGACGAAGCCCAGGAACTGCTCTTCATGCCGGGGCGGATAAACAATGTGCTTGTCTCCAACGCCGGGGACGCCACCACGGGCATGGAAAACACGGCGGCCGCGGCCCGGCAACTGCGAGCGCTGGCCCTGAACGAGGACGCCCTGACGGAGTTGCTGGCTCTGCTGCGGGAACCGGACGTGCTGGCTGCCATCGCGGCCGGCGCCGACGGCTCCGCCCCGTCCACCATGAGTCGAGAGGAAGCGGACATGGCCGACTTCCTGGCCTTTATCGGCGGGGGTGGCGGGGGGATGGGCAACGTGGCCCTGGCCGAGCGCACGTCCCGCCTGGCCGCGGAACTGGCGGGCGCTGGCATCTCCCCGGAGCTGCGGGTGCTCCTGGCCCAGCCGGACATGCAGAATTGGCTGCGCAGACTGCCCCTCGCCAGTGAGACCGGCGTCAAGCTGAACGAGATCCTGGGCCGGATCAGCGATCTGGAAGTGTTGGATGTGCTGAGCAAGAACGCGGTGGTCGCGGCGGCAGGGATCGGCGGCACGGTCTTTACCACGGTCTTCACCATCTTTGGCATCTTCTCCATCTTCGCCGGCGTGCTGCTGATCTTCCTGATCTTCGTCATGTTGGCGGCGGAGCGGCGCAGCGAGATGGGGATGGCCCGCGCCATCGGGATGCAGCGGGGCCACCTGGTGCAGATGTTCGTCTCCGAGGGCATGATCTACGACCTGGTGGCTGCGGCCCTGGGCATCGTGCTGGGGCTGGCGATCTCCTACGCCATGATCGGCTTCCTGGGCGGCATCTTCAACGCGGCGGCCCAGCGGGTCAGCAGCGAAATCTCCAGCAGCCTCTTCACCTTCCGCTTCGATGTCGCGCCCACGTCAGTGGTGATCGCCTACGCCCTGGGCGTGCTCCTGACCTTTGCCGTCGTCACCGTCTCCTCCTGGCGGGTCAGTCGCCTGAACATCGTCTCGGCGATCCAGGACACGCCGGAACCGGACGGGGGCGGACGGAGCGCAGGCAAGCTGATCGGCCGGCTGATCACCGGCCCGCTGACCGTGGCTGCGGGCGCGTGGCTCTGCTTCGGCGTGGCGGGCGGCGGGTCGGGCGTCCTGCTGCTGACCGCGCTCTCCATGCTGCTGGTCGGCGGACTGCTGAGCGTGAGCTGGGCGCTCTCGGCCACCTCCATGCGCACGGAACGCAGGCGGCGGCTGGTCTATACCGTCATGGGCCTGGGCCTCGTGCTCATTTGGGGGCTGCCCTGGGCGACCTTGCTGCCCGGCCGGGGCTTCGGCTTGCTGCAGCAGGATCCCCGCTGGACCGTCCTCTCGCTGGTGGTCAAGGGGCCGGCGCTGATCCTGGGCGGCATCCTGATCATCATGTTCAGCGCGGACACCCTGCTGCAAACGGTGAGCCGGGCGCTGGGCGGCATCGGCGCACTGACGCCCGTGCTCAAGACCGCCATCGCCTATCCCCTCACCAGTCGTTTCCGCACCGGCGTGGCGAGGGTCATGTTCGCCATGATCATCACCACCGTGGTGCTCATGGCCGTGGTGATCCAGGCCACGCAAAGCGTCATCACGCCGGACGCCAAGAGCAGCGCCGGCTACGAGATCAGCACCTCGTTTGGGCTGCTCAGCTTCTTCGACCGGGTGACGGATCTGGAAGAGGAAATAGCCGGGCTGGCGGACTTTCCCCACGGGGATGTGGCGGCCGTGGGGGCCATCGTCAACCGCTCGCTGGATGTGCGCCAGGCAGGCTCAACCGGCCCGTGGCACTCTCTCGCGCTGACGGGCATGGACGAACGCTTCATGGCCCAGGCCCGAGGGATCTACACCTTCCAGCAGCGAGCGGCGGGGTTCGCGGACGACGCCGCGGTCTGGCAGGCGTTGCTGGAGCGGGACGACGTGGCGATCGTCACCCCGTTCCTGGTGGCCAATCCCGACAGCAGCTATGAAATCTCCAGAGGCGGCGGCAATGACCCGATGGCAACCATCGGCGGGCTTGCCGAGGAGGCCGGCGCCGAGGCTGACACACGGGCCACACAGGATGAGTTCAGATTCCGGCTGACCGGCTTCACGCGGGCGGATGATCTGCCGGAGGTGTGGCTGGAGCTGCGGAATGAGTCGGACGGACAGGTGCGCAGCCACCGGGTGCAGGTGATCGGCGTGCTGTCGGACATCACCACGGTCAGCATGAACCAGGTGCATGTCAACAGCCGGGCGATCGCCGCGGTCAGCGGCGAGGATGTGCGGCCGGACACCTTCTTCATCAAGGTGAGCGAGGGCGCGAAGGCGCGAGAAGTCGCCCAGGAGGTCGAGCGGGCCTTCCTCAGCTCCGCGCTGGACGCCACGGTGATCGCGGACAGCGTCGCCCAGGGCCAGGCGTTGACCCGCGGCATCCTGCAACTGTTCCAGGGGTTTCTGGCCCTCGGGCTGCTGGTGGGCATCGCCGCGCTAGGGGTGATCAGCGCGCGCACGGTGGTGGAGCGCCGGCAGCAGGTGGGCATGTTGCGGGCCATCGGCTACCAGCCTGAGATGATCGCGCTTTCCTTTGTGCTGGAGGCCAGCTTCATCGCCCTGGTGGGCATCGGCCTGGGCACCGCTGCGGGCATCCTGTTGGGACAGGCCATCATCGGCCAACTATTTAGCGTCATCACGGCCGGGCGCACCCTGGCCGTGCCGTGGGGCCAGATCGGGGTCATCGTCCTGGCCGCGTACCTGTTCTCGCTGCTGACCACCATCCTGCCCGCGATCCAGGCCTCGCGCATCTATCCGGCGGACGCGCTGCGCTACGAGTAGGGCGGAGCCCCGACATGGCGAGCCACGGCTTCCCGGTCTGCCCCTATGGGTCGGGAAGCCGTGGCTGTTTAGCACGGGCACGACGACGGTCGGGAATTCGCTTCCTTGCGAACTGTGGATCGTGATCGCGTAGGTCCAGGTCAACGCCTCCAACTCAAACGCCTTGTACCCGACCACCCGCCCGTCGAAATCCACGGATAGCCGCTTCTCTACAGGGTTGACCGCCAGCACACGACCGACATCGCCGTTGAACACGTCCTTGCCGTAATCGTTGACCGTCTGCACCACACGGTCGCCCTCGCGCAAGATGCGGCCAGCAGTCTCCAATTCCCCCCGGCCCACCACACTGCGGGTTCAATGCGTCACTTGTTGGGCTTTTTGTTGTGAGCGGATCGCTAGGTGGCCGCAGCGCAGATTTGACAAGTTAGTGATATCTCGTATAATAAGTTATATGTCGTAACGTTAGTGAATTCATGTTACGAATCCAATCGCTTGTCCGACTGCGAGCAACCCATGTCCCGACGCGACCGCATGCGCGATCTGATCATCGCCGAAATCAAGACCACCGCCCGCCAGCAGATGGCCGACAGCGGCACTGCCGGTGTCTCCCTCAGCGCGATCGCTCGTGCGATGGAGATGAGTGCGCCAGCGCTCTACCGCTACTTTGCCAGCCGTGACGACCTCGTGACGGCGCTGATTGTGGACGCCTTCAACGATCTGGCCGACGCCCTCCAAGCCGCGGAGTTGGCTGCGGAGGGGGAGACCAACGCGCAGAAGATCGCTGCTTCGTGTCTGGCTTACCGTGAGTGGGCCATTGCCCATCCGGTGAATTTTCAGCTCATCTATGGTAACCCGATCCCCGGCTATGTTGCGCCAGCCGAGATCACCGTCCCCCTGGCCAGGCGGCCTTTCGACGGGCTGGTCCGTCACTTCTCTGAGGCTTACCGAACCGGTGAACTCGTCGTCCCCACGGAGTATACACCCGTTCCGGCCAGTATTTCGGCGCACCTTACGACCTGGCTGCCGGGGGCGGGCTACGACCTCCCCGACGCGCTGCTCTGTCTGCTGATGAGCGCTTGGGCGCGCATTCACGGCATGGTGATGCTGGAGTTATTCGAGCATCTGGGACCAGTTGTGGGGGATGGCGCTGCGTTCTACCGCTACGAGCTCGGTGCATTCCTTAGACAACTGGGTCTGATGTCGCAAAACGAAGGAAACGTCAATGGCTAGCACCCAAGTACAACTAACAATGAAGCTATCCATCCAATGATATAAGGAGACGCAAGACAATGTTATCGAATAGTTCACTGGAAGTCACCTTCCCAAAGACCATCTCATTGCCCAACGGGTGGCAACCGGAGGGCATTGCTTCCGGTAGCGGGACGTCGTTCTATGTCGGCTCGTTGGCAGGCGGTGGGATCTACGCGGGCGACTTCGGCACTGGCGAAGGAAGCGTCTTGGCGCCGGGCCAAGCCGGCCTGATGGCTATGGGTCTGTGTGTTGACCAGCGCACGAACTACTTGTTCGTGGCCGGGGGTGTGGGTGGGCAGGGCCGCGTGTATGATGCCGCTACTGGGGCGCTTCTGGGGACCTATCAGTTCCAGGATGTGCGGTATGATGCGCCGCCAAGCTCTCTCATCAACGACGTAATCGTGACGCGCGAGGCCGCATACTTCACGGATTCTTTTGCGGCTTTCCTTTACAGCGTGCCCCTGGGACCGGACGGCGCGCTGCCCGCCCCATCGGCGGCGAAGCGCATTCCGTTGAGCGGCGATTTTGTCCTGGCGCCCCAGATTCCAGGACAACTCATCTTGAACTCCAACGGCATCGAAGCGACGCCCGACGGCAGATGGTTGGTGATCGTCCAGACCGTCACGGGCAATCTTTTCCGGGTCGATCCGCATACCGGGGTGGCGAAGTTGATTGATCTGGGGGGTGATACGCTTCCGATGGGGGATGGCCTCCTCCTTGCCGGCTCACGTCTCTACATCGTGCAAAGGTCGAGCAACATCGCAGTCATCCATCTCAATGATGATCTCACGTCTGGCGCCATTCAGCGCACCATAGACGATCCGGACTTCCGGGTGCCGTCCACCATTACGTGCTTCGGTGACTCACTCTACGCGGTCAACGCTCGTTTCGGTGTGCCTGACCCGGATCGAGCGGATTACGATATCGTCAAAGCGCCGAAGAACTAAAAGGCCAAATGCAGCCGTGCGACACACTGACTCGGCTCAGTGCGTCGCACGGTAAACGGCGAGACCTTTCCGTCGTTCAACTCATCTTCGACCAGGTTCTCTAGCCGCGCCACAAGCGCCTCTAGCATCGAGAACGCAGCCTTTGCCGCGCGATTCCGCTTCGAGAAACCGTCTATGGTCGAGAGCAGGAGCGGAGAAGTCCGGTCTTTTGCTTCCTGCAGCTCACCGCCGTGCGCTTTCATGCAGGGGGAATCAATGATATACTGTCGCCAGAATCTGTATGCAGTTGTTCAATCCAAAGGTGACCACGATGACTCTCGCAGCACCCGAACCAGCGATCTCCACCCAGCCAGACGCGTCCTTGATCGGGACGCTTAGGGTGCATGGTGTGCGCCATCTCGCAGTCGCCGAACCGGCGGCGCCCTACAACGCCATCACATCCACTGACTTAGTCGCGCATCTGGCCGGCCATCCAGACCCACGCCTGCGAGAAGCGCTTATTCCGCTGTTTCTGCGCCAACCTGAGTTGGCTGATCAGACGCCAGGGCTGGTTGACCGTCTGCCGCCGTTGGCTGCTAACGTGCTGCGCCATTTCTACACAGCGGCGGTCTATCTTCAACGGCTCTGGCTGAGCACCTTGCGTATCTACCTCGGCGGCTTTCCGTTGTTGCCCGACTACTTCGGACGAGCGCATTATGGTCTGCCAGGTCCCGACGATCGTTTTGGCGAGGCGGGACTGCGCGGCCTGGCCAGGCTCTACACGGACAAGACCGGCCTCGATTGGCTCAGCGTCTACGAATCAACGATGAATCTCTTTTTGCAGCAGCTCAACCTGGAGCAGATCCTCCCCGATTACGAATTCTACCAGCCAACCGCCGATCCCGAAATGTTCCGCCGCAAATTCGCGCTTCTGAAAGATAAGCTCGGCGCGGCCGGCGTTTAGCTTTTCATGCTATAATAACACTGCGATTGTACGAATCCGCATTGCGAAAAAGGAGTGAGACCGCATGTCCTATCGTTACCAGCCAGACGTTCGGTTGGATACTGCCAACGTTCGACGGCCACAGTTGGTCGTGGCTGTGCCGCCCGATCAAGCAGACAGCGTCCGCGAGGCGCTGGCAAAGCTGGCAAGCAGCACGGCGCCAGGCGCTTCCGCCCAGGAAGTGATCCTGGATGCCCTGCGCATGGCAGCCGAGCAGACCTATTTCTGGACGCCGGAGTGGCAGGAAAAGGAGCGCGCCGCAAACCTGGCCATCGCCGGGGGCCGCGTGCAGACCTTCGATCGGATGGACGACATGATTGCTTTTCTGGACCAGCAATGAAGTAAGGCCATATTTCGCTCCAGTACGTCTTCACTTTCCACATCGAACAAGATCCTCAGACCGGGGAACTCATCTACGTCTTTCGCAACATCGGCACCCACGACATTTATCGTCGTCCCTGAACCGGGGCCGACTCCTTCAGCCACACGCTCACCCCCTCCGGCTGCAGCGTCTCCTGAACCACGCGCGCCAACTCGCCCGTCAGCGCGTCGAGGTCGGTCTCATCGCGCGGGGTGAGCGCGAACGGCCCGCGTCAGCCGCCGCCGTCTCTACCCGA
>JAYRVL010000795.1:0-9572 GCA_041918575.1 Anaerolineae bacterium
AGGAGACAACAATGATTCAACAGGAAAGCCGGCTGGTTGTTGCTGACAATACGGGCGCCAAAGAGATTCTGTGTATTCGTGTCAAGGGTGGCTCCACACGTCGCTACGCTGCGGTGGGTGATATTATTGTCGCCTCCGTCAAACAGGCTGCGCCCAATGGCTCGGTAAAAAAGGGCGATGTGGTACGCGCGGTGGTGGTGCGCACAGCGCGTGGATACGGTCGCTCTGACGGTTCACATATCAAGTTCGATGACAATGCGGCGGTCATCATTGATGAAGCGAAGAACCCAAAGGGTACGCGCATTTTTGGCCCGGTGGCCCGAGAACTGCGCGAGCGTGGCTTCATGAAGATCGTATCCCTGGCTCCAGAAACGCTTTGAGGCGCGGTGTCAATCGTCGAAGCCAGTGGAAGTAAGCGAGTAACGAGGAGTGCCAGGTCATGAAAATAAAAAAAGGCGATACGGTTGAGGTCATTCGAGGCGAACATCGCGGGAAACGGGGCAAGGTCAACACCGTGTTGGTGGGTAAGGACAAGATGGGGCGTCGTGATCCCGATAATATCCGCGTGGTGGTGGCAGGTGTGAACTTGATCATCAAACATCAGCGGCGTACTGGCGATGTCCGTACTCAAATTGGCCGCATCGAGCGCGAGGCGCCTATTCATGTGTCGAATGTGATGCTGGTTTCGCCCAAGTCGAATGAGCCGATACGCGTGGCCTATCTGGTGGGCGCCGATGGTCGCAAGGTGCGCCGCGAAGCAGGCGCCGACGAAGCCATTGATTGAGGATGGCGAAAGAGACGGAGTAAACGATGAACGCACAACCAAAACTCAAGGTGCGCTATCTCAATGATATTGTCACGGCCATGCGCGGCGATTTTGGCTACAAGAACATCAACGAAGTGCCGCGGATCGAGAAGATCGTCGTGAACATCGGCATGGGCGAGGCGTTGCAGAATGCGAAGGCGCTGGAAGCAGCCGCCGGAGACCTGGCGACGATCACCGGGCAAAAGCCGGTGATTACCAAGGCTCGACGTTCGATTGCGACATTCAAGCTGCGTGAGGGGAATGCGATTGGCGTCAAGGTGACGCTGCGCGGCAATCGTATGTATGAATTTCTGGACCGGCTGTGCAACATCGCGCTGGCGCGTCAGCGTGACTTCCGCGGGGTGTCGCCCGATGGTTTCGATGGCCGTGGCAACTACAGCCTGGGACTGCGCGAGCAGTTGATCTGGCCGGAGATTGACTACGACAAGGTTGACCGCGTCCGTGGGATGGAAATTACCGTCGTCACGACGGCGAAGACCGACGATGAGGGACGCCGGCTGTTGCAGTTGTTCGGTATGCCATTCCGCTCGTAGCAGGATCGCAGCTAAACAGCGCGACGGTTCGTTGAACGGAATGGGCGGTCGGGAGACCGGTGAGAACGAGGAGAAACTGTGGCCAAGAAGTCAATTGTCATCAAGGAAACACGTCGTAAGTATGCAGTGCGCGTGCGCAACCGATGCAAGATGTGCGGGCGTCCGCGAGCCTACATTCGCCGTTTTGGTCTGTGCCGTATCTGTTTCCGCCAGGAAGCCCTGGTGGGGCGACTGCCGGGCGTGGTGAAGTCGAGCTGGTAGAAAAAACCGCCGCCGTCAGGCTGGTCGGAGCAATCCCAGGCGCCGCGCCGGCGCCTCTGCGTGGGTTCAAGGGAAGCCATATTAGTGGGGCCACCAGGAGTGTTGAGTCACTAACCAGTGTGCCCTCGGGAGTGAAAGACGATGGTTAATGATCCGATTGCGGATATGTTGACACGCATTCGCAATGCGCTGATGGCTCGGCATCGCCAAGTGCTGATCCCCAGCTCGAAAATGAAGGTTGCGGTGGCCCGCCTTCTCAAAGAAGAGGGCTTCATTCAACACTATGATGTGACGCGCGATCGGCCACAGCCGATGCTGCGCATCATTCTGAAGTATGACAAGAATCGCAAGCCGATCCTTTCGGGCTTGAAGCGGGTGAGCAAGCCGGGCTGCCGTGTCTATACGCCGTATCGCGAGATTCCGTGGGTATTGAGCGGGATGGGTGTTGCCATTTTGACAACCCCGCGCGGTATGATGACTGACCGTCAGGCACGACGTGCCCATTTGGGCGGCGAAGTGTTGTGCTACGTCTGGTAGCCGGCAGAAACGTGCGAGGGAACTATGTCAAGAGTTGGAAAAATGCCCATCAAGTTGCCGAATGGGGTATCGGTCAGCATTGACCCAGGCAACGAAGTGACTGTGAAGGGGCCGCGTGGTGTGCTGAACAGGCAATTTTCAACCACGATCGCGATTAGTCAGGCCGATGGCGTGCTGACGGTAGAGCGCCATGCCGATAACCGTTTTCAGCGTTCGACCCATGGCCTGGTGCGAGCGTTGTTGAACAATATGGTCGTTGGCGTGTCGAGTGGTTTCAAGAAGGACCTGGATATTATCGGGGTTGGCTATCGGGCCGAACTGCAGGGTAAGAATCTGATGCTCTATGTGGGCTATTCTCACCCTGTGGAATTCCCGCCGCCCAGTGGTGTGTCCTTTGCGGTGACCCCAACGGCCGATAAGAATTCACGAGTTACGGTGGAAGGGGCTGACAAAGAGGTTGTTGGTGAGACTGCCGCACGTATTCGTCGCATTCGGCCGCCGGAGCCTTATAAGGGCAAGGGCATCCGTTATGGGAATGAAGTCGTCCGTATCAAGGCAGGCAAGGCCGGTAAAGTGGGCAAGGGCGGCAAGTAAGGGAGTAACGACTCATGGCAAGAAATGATAGTGCAGCGGCACGCGCACGGCGGCATGCCCGTATTCGCCGGCATGTCGTGGGAACTGCGCAGCGGCCCCGGCTCAATGTGTTCCGCAGCCTGGAGCACATCTATGCCCAGATCATTGACGATGACCTGGGACAGACCCTGGTCTCTGCTTCGACGGTTGATCCGGTGACACGCGTTCGTGCAGCCGGGTTGAACAAGGTGGCGCAGGCCACGCTGGTGGGCGAGATCATCGCCGAGCGTGCGCTGGCTGCCGGCATCAAGCAGGTGGTGTTCGACCGAGGCGGCTATATTTATCATGGCCGCATCAAGGCGTTGGCCGAAGGCTCGCGCGCCAAGGGTTTGGATTTCTAACGCTGGAATGGCCGTGTCAGCCGACACGATGCGGACAATCGCGACCGGCCCCATGGCCGGCGCCGAGCAGGAGGATACATGCCTGAGAAGAAGAGAGAACGCGAACAACGACGGAATCGCGAAGAAGAACGCGAACAATTTGATGAACGCGTGGTACATATCGCCCGCACGGCCAAGGTCGTCAAGGGCGGCCGTCGCTTCACTTTTCGCGCGGTCGTAGTGGTGGGCGATAATAACGGCAAAATCGGCATCGGCATCGGCAAGGCACGGGAAGTGCCAGATGCGATTCGCAAGGGAACCGAACGCGCCCACAAGGAGATGCGGCCGGTGTGCCTGGCTGGCAGGACCATTCCGCACGAGGTACGCGTGCGCTTTGGCGCAGCCGAGGTGATGCTCAAACCGGCGACGCCGGGCACCGGCGTCGTGGCAGGCGGCGGGGTGCGCGCCGTGGTGGAAGCGGCGGGTATCAAGGATATCCTGACCAAATCACTTGGCAGCAGCAACATGCTGAACGTGGTGAGGGCGACCCATGCCGCGCTCAACGCGTTGAAGGATGTTGAGGTCGAAGCGGCGCGCCGGGGTAAGCCCACGGAGAGTCTGCTGCCATCTTGGAGGCAAAAGGCAGATGTCAAACCAGAGTGATAGCCTGAAGCGCTTGCGCGTGACCTACGTGAAAAGCTCTATCGGTTACGAGGAAAGTCAGAAACGCACGGTCCTGGCATTGGGACTCCGCCGCCTGGGACAGACCGTCAACCATGCTGACACGCCCGATATTCGGGGCATGATCGGTAAGGTGACGCATCTGCTTCGCGTCGAAGAAGTCAGTGCTTGAGCAGGGAGACGTTATGCAATTACATGATCTCAAACCAGCCGCCGGAGCGAAACAACCGCGTGTTCGCGCGGGGCGCGGCAGCGGCGCTGGCCGCGGTAAGACGGCGGGCAAGGGAACTAAGGGACAGAATGCGCGCAGTGGACGCAGCGTGGCGCCATACTTCGAGGGCGGTCAATTGCCGCTGGTGCGCCGTTTGCCTCACCTGCCTGGGTTCAACAACTTATGGCGCATCGAGTTCAAGCCGGTCAACCTGGACCGTCTGACGACTTTTGCGGCGGGCAGCGTTGTTTCACCCGAGACGCTGGCCGAGGCCGGCATTATCAAGCTGAACGATCAACGGGTGGCTATCCTGGGCAACGGCGAGCTTGATCGGCCGTTGACAGTGAAGGCTCATCGCATTTCGGCCAGCGCCCGCCAGAAGATCGAAGCGGCGGGCGGTACGGTGGAAGCGCTGTCGGTGCAAACAACGCACGATCGGCGCTAGAGGCGTTGACCGTCAGCGCGGATTGCCTGGCAATCGGCTTGACGGCGACGCGCTATGAGGAGGCCAGTTCCATGCAAATGCTTCAAGCCGTGCGCAACGCTTTCTTGTTGCCCGACTTACGTCGCAAGCTGTTGACTACGTTTCTGATCCTGGTGGTGTACCGCTTGGCGGCTCACGTCCCGGTGACCGGTGTCAACGCGGAAGGATTGCGTCAGCTTTTTCAATCGAATCAACTGTTAGGCCTGTTGGACATGTTCTCCGGCGGCGCGATGTCGAATTTTTCGATCATGGCGATGGGCGTCTATCCGTACATCACCGCGTCCATCATTATGCAATTGTTGATTCCGATTGTGCCGCGCCTGGAGGCTATTCAGAAGGAAGGCGAGGCTGGCCGCAATCGGCTCAATCAATATCAGAATTGGTTGACGATTCCGCTGGCTGCGCTGCAAGCCTATGGTCAGGCCACCATTTTGACGCGTTCTCAGACATCCGGTACGCCGGTGTTGTCTACCTTTGGTTTCGCAGAGTATCCTTTGGAGACTCTGACAACGATCATCGCCCTGACTGCCGGGACGATGTTCGCGATCTGGCTGGGTGAATTGATCACCGAGCAAGGCATTGGCAATGGCGTCTCGATTATTATCTTCGGCGGCATTGTGGCGCGTATCCCGCAGTCGGTGGGTAACCTGCTGGCGAATAATGTGATGTCGTTCATCGTCTTCCTTCTGGTCACTGTCGTGACGGTAGCCGTCATCGTGGTGGTGCAGGAAGGGCAGCGACGTATTCCGGTGCAGTACGGCAAGCGTGTGCGTGTCATGCGCGGTAATCGGTTGATGATGGTGGGTGGGCAGAGTACCCACATTCCCCTGCGCGTCAACTCAGCCGGCATGATTCCCCTGATCTTTGCGCAAAGCATCATGATCTTCCCGGGTACGATTGCCAGCTACTTCGTATATTCAGCTAACGCGACGGTCGCGACTGTTGCCACCTGGATTTCGTCAACGTTCAGCCCGCAGAGCAACCTGTACTGGATTTTGTATTTCTTCCTGGTGCTAGGCTTTACGTACTTTTACACCAGCGTGGTGTTCCAGCAGCAGAATCTGCCGGACTCACTGCAAAAGCAGGGCGGCTTCGTACCGGGTATTCGTCCCGGTAAGCCAACGGAAACCTATCTGAACGGTGTTCTCAATCGAATCACGCTGGTGGGCGCGATCTTCCTGGGCCTGGTAGCCATTCTGCCCTGGATCACGCGAGACCTGACCGAAACCACCACCATGCTGATTACGAGTACCGGTATGCTGATTGTGGTGGGTGTGGTGCTCGACACCATGAAACAACTGGAGGCGCAGTTGATGATGCGCCATTATGAGGGGTTCATCAAGTAACCACATAGAGTAATCACAGAGATGCAAGGAGTTGTGTGACGATGGAGTCAGCGAATCCGATCTTTATTGTGATGATGGGTGTGCCGGGGGCCGGAAAGGGCACCCAGGCGCAGCGGTTGGAAGAGCGGTTGGGCCTGAAACAGGTTTCCACCGGCGACATCTTTCGCGAAAACCTGCGTAACCAGACGCCGCTTGGATTGTTGGCCAAGAGCTACATGGACAAAGGCGAATTGGTGCCGGATGATGTCACCATTCGCATGGTGGAAGAACGGTTGGGACGACCAGACTGCTCTAAGGGAGCAATCCTGGATGGCTTTCCCCGCACACTGGCCCAGGCAGCAAAACTGGACCAGATGTTGGGTGAAAAAGGGCAAAAAGTGGCGCTGGCGCCGCTGATCAGTGTGACCGATGATGAAGTAATGGCCCGTTTGACCGGCCGCAGAGTCTGCCGGCGTTGCCAGTCGGTTTTTCACCTGCTGTATAGCCCGCCGCCGCCGGATGGGAAGTGTCCACAAGGCGATGAGAGCCAGTGCGACATCTACCAGCGAGACGATGATCGGCCGGAGACGGTGCGCAACCGCCTGTTTGTTTACTACAAGCAGACGGCGCCCTTGATCGGCTATTACTTCGCTCACGGGTTGCTGGCCGAGATCAATGGCGCGCAAGAGATTGACAAGGTGACGAGTGATCTGTGGGACGTGTTGAGACGAATTCAGGGTTGAGGCAGCTGCTGCAGCGCCGGACAGCGACGCCGCCGCAAGAGAAGCCGACGCCCACTCGCATCACGCTGAAGGGGCCTTATGAACTGAGCCTGATGCGCAGCGCAGGGCAAATCGTGGCTGAGGTTCATCAGGCCATCAAGCAGGCGATCCAACCCGGCATTACCACCGGTGATCTGAATCGCCTGGCTGATGCGTTGATTCGAAAACGGAATGGGGTGCCCTCTTTTCTGGGGTACAACAAGTTCCCGGCGTCCATCTGCACCTCGATCAATGATGAACTGGTGCATGGGATTCCCAGCGCCAGGCGTATGATCCAAGCGGGCGACATCATCAGCGTGGATGTGGGGGTCATTTACAAAGGCTTTCACGGTGATTCCGCGTGGACTTACCAGGTGGGTGAGATTGGCGATGAGGCCAGGCATCTGCTGATGGTGACGGAACAGTCCCTGTACCGGGCGATCGAGCAGGTAGTGCCTGGGAAGACGTTCGGGGATGTTGCAGCGGCCATTCAGTCTTACGTGGAAGCACAAGGGTTCAGCGTTGTGCGCGAGTACACCGGTCATGGCATTGGCCGGCAAATGCATGAAGAGCCGCAGATCTTGCACTATCTGCACCCTGATGACAAGGTGCGGCACTGGATTTTGCGGCCAGGGATGACCATTGCCATCGAACCGATGGTCAATGCGGGGACGTGGAAGACGAAGGTACTCAAGGATGGCTGGACGGTTGTGCCAGAAGATCGCCGTTTATCGGCGCACTTCGAGCACACGGTGGCTGTAACCGATCATGGTGCGGAAGTCCTGACCAGGCTGCATTAGGGATCGGGGTAGAAGTTGGGTTAAGGAGATGGGTTCTCATGAAAGTTCGACCCTCTGTAAAGCGGATTTGCGCAAAGTGCAAAATCATCAAGCGCCATGGTGTGGTGCGCGTGATTTGTCAAGACCCCAAGCACAAGCAGCGACAGGGTTAGGAGTTTAGGAGGCAAGCATGGCTCGTATTGCTGGCGTTGACCTGCCGCGCGATAAGCGGGTGGAAGTGGCATTGACCTATATCTTTGGGATTGGCCCCTCCACCAGCCAGGAAATTCTGGGAGTCACCAGTGTGAACCCGGATACGCGGGTCAAGGACTTATCGGAAGCTGAGGTGGCCCGTTTG
Organism: Anaerolineae bacterium; assembly: GCA_041918575.1. Classification (GTDB taxonomy): domain Bacteria; phylum Chloroflexota; class Anaerolineae; order SSC4; family Amarolineaceae; genus Amarolinea. The sequence continues at coordinate 7,710 of JAYRVL010000795.1, forward strand.
CGCGAGGTCATTGACCGCAATTACCGCGTGGAAGGCGACTTGCGGCGAGAGATCAGCCTGAACATCAAGCGCTTACAGGAGATCGGTTCCTACCGTGGCCTGCGCCATCGTCGCAGTCTGCCGGTGCGCGGCCAACGAACACGGACGAATGCCCGCACCAAGCGCGGCGCGCGTAAGACTGTGGCTGGCAAGCGTCGTTCAAAGGCCAAGAAGTAGTAGCAAACCGCTCTGCGTGGTGGTTAGACTACGCGAGCGGACCGTCTGTGTGCAATCCGCCGGGTTGCACAACAGGTTTGGTGTTCATGAGTATTCACATGAGTATTCACATGAGTATTCAATGGGAGTGCCAGTCGATGGGGCTGGCGCCGAGGCCCTTAGAAGGGCCTAAGAAGATCCTAAGAAGGAGATCATATGCCACCACGAGTTGCACGACGTGAACCGCGCCGCGGCGCCGCACGACGCGAAAAGAAGATGGTGCCGATGGGCACGGTGCATATTCAGTCTACGTTCAATAACACGATCATCACGATGACTGATCCGCAGGGAAATGCCGTGGCTTGGAGCAGCGCGGGCTTGGCCGGTTTCAAAGGCTCGCGCAAGAGCACGCCGTATGCGGCCACCGAGGCTGCGAAACAGGCCGGCAAGAGCGCCGTGGAGATGGGGATGCGTGAGGTGGACGTGTTCGTGAAAGGCCCCGGCCCCGGACGCGAAGCGGCTGTGCGCGCGATCCAGGGCGTGGGTCTGCGGGTGCGAACCATCACGGATGTCACCCCCCTACCGCATAATGGGTGTCGGCCACCCAAGAAGCGCCGAGTCTAGCGATTGGAAGTGAGCGGCGGACAGCGGCGGACAAGGAAGACCGGCTACCGTATGCCTGTAAACTTGTCCGGCGCCCACGTGATCGCCCGATCCTAGCAGGTCGGCGACGCGTGATATATTTTGGAGGAGAAACGATGGCGAGATATACGGACCCAGTTTGCAAATTGTGCCGAGCTGAAGGTCAGAAACTGTTCTTGAAGGGCGAGCGTTGTCTGACGCCCAAGTGCGCGGTGGAGCGGCGTCCCTTTGTGCCGGGTATGCATGGCCGCAAGGGTACCTTCAAGCGCAAGGTATCCGACTACAACCGTCAACTGCGCGAAAAGCAGAAGACGCGCCGTATCTACGGTGTCATGGAGCGGCAGTTCCGCCGCTATTTTGCAACCGCCAGCCGGGCCAAAGGCCTGACAGGCGCCACGTTGCTGACAATTCTGGAATCACGATTGGACAATGTCGTTTATCGCCTGGGATTTGCTGATTCCCGCGCGCAAGCCCGCCAGTTGGTGCGCCATGGGCACTTTGCGGTCAACAACCACAAGACCGATATTCCGTCTTTCTTGGTCAAACCAGGCGACGTGATTGCTGTACGCGACACGAGTCGCGGCAATGTCTATTTCAAGGGCCTGGGTGATTACCTGCGTGATCGCTCCACACCGGCCTGGCTCAGTCGCGACACGGCGGGTATGTCCGGGCGTGTGGTGGAGCTTCCTGGTCGCCAGGACATCGATGTGCAACTGAACGAACAGTTGATCGTCGAGTTCTACAGCCGGTAGACGATTGCTACGTGAGATTGATCGGGACTGTGGCCTGCGGAAACGTGGGACAGCAAGCCCTCGATTTATTTTACGTCAATCGCATGATGCAAGGAGGTAGTAACTTGTCAAGCGTAATGCTGCCAAAAATCGAGTGTGAAGCAAGTGCGCAGAACTACGGACGCTTTGTCATCAGCCCACTGGAGAGCGGGCATGGAACCACCCTGGGCAATTCGCTGCGTCGCGTTCTGCTTTCTTCGTTGACGGGCGCCGCTGTCACTTCGATTCGTATCAG
>JAYRVL010000796.1:0-3861 GCA_041918575.1 Anaerolineae bacterium
GACGGTGCAGGCGCTCATCAACCGGCTGAGCACGGCTGAAGATGAACTGCCCGCGGCCGTTGATCGCCTGCAAGAGCGGCTGCGCGAGGTGCAGCGCCAACTGCGCGACGCGCAGGCGGAGTGGGTGGAGGCGGAGTCTGCTCGCTTGTGGGCCGGCGCTTCTGCGGCCGGGCCGTGGCGCATGGCGCGGGCCTACCTGGATAACCGACCGCCAGAGGTGATCAAGGCCCTGGCCAGCGCATTGCGCGGCCGGGCGGGCTGCATCGCCCTGCTGGCGTGTGAGATCAGCCCACAAAGCGGGGGGCAGATTTTCTGCGCGGCGGCAGACGATGTCACCCTGGATGTGGGGCAGATCATGGCAGAGGCGGCGGCGGCCGGCGCACGCGGGGGCGGCCGCGGGACATGGGCGCAGGGCGGCGCGGCCAGCGGCATCCTCCTGCGGCAGGCTTTCGACGCGGCCAGCGCGGCGCTGACGCGGCTGGTAAGTTGAGTTCGAGATCAACAGGAGTTTTGTATGCAAGAAATCGCACCGGGCGTGCTGATCGAAACCGGCTATCGCAATGCGAATGTCGGCTGCATCATCTCGGAGGATGGGGTTGTCCTGGTGGATACCCCAATGATCCCTGCGCAGGCGCAAGCGTGGCGCAGGCATGTGGCCGAAGCATCCTCCAACGCCCGCATCCTCTATGTTATCAATACCGATCATCACCGGGGACATTCGCTCGGCAATCAGTTCTATCTGCCCGCGCCGGTCGTGGCGCATGAGCGCGCCTGGAAGGAGATGCGCGGCTACACCGATAACTTCAAACAGCGGGTGCGCGATTCGTTCAAGAAAGAACCGGACATCCAGGTGCAGTTCAACAGTCTGCAGATCATTCGCCCGGAGATCACCTTCAAGAAGCGGCTGACGCTGCTGCGCGGCGGCCGCGAAATCCGCCTGATCTGGATCGGCGGGCATACCCTGGCGACCTCTGTGGTGTGGATGCCTGCGGAGCGCGTCCTGTTTGCCGGCGATGCCGTCTGGCTGGACCAGCATCCTTACATGGCCCAGGCCAACTCGCGCGACTGGCTGCACGGGCTGGCTTTCATCAAGAAGCTCAACCCATTGGTGATTGTGCCCGGCCATGGGCCGCCGTGCAGCGTCGAAGCCGTAGACCGGGTGACCGAGTACATTCGCTATATGCGTAGCCAGGTCAAGATTCAGTTTCGACAGGGCAAGACAAAGCAAGAGACCGGCTCGCTGTTGGTCAAGGACCTGGTGACCTGGTTTCCCATTCCGGCCGGTCGCAAGGCCAAGATCGAATCCCAAATCAAACAGGGGATCGGCCGCGTGTATGAAGAAATGCGGCGCACGGCTGTGGCCGAGGCGTAGAGGCAAACGACGCAGGCAATCATGGCCCATGACATTGTACGCGACAACTTCACCCCGGCTGACCAGGTGCGCCAGTTGATTGACCAGGCTGAGCGCACGATGCCGATGATTCGCACGCAAGCAGCGGCCGCGGCCACCCTGCTGGCGACGTTCGATCAGCTTTGGGCGCTGCTGCCGGCGCTGCAGCAAGAGGGCGTTGATCTGCGGGCCGAGGCCGGGCGTTGGGAAGCCGTGCAGCGCAGTCTGCGCAGCCGCAGCCGCTGGATGGTTTCGGCCATCGGCGACTGGGATGCGGCCCGTTCGCAGGCGCAGGCCGAGCCGGCGCGCTGGTGGTGGTATCTCGATCGAACCGTGGCCGCAGAACGACGCCGCGCCTGGCGCCGCGGCCTGGCAATGGCAGCCGCGGTGGTCATAGTGGGCATTGTCGCGGCGCTCCTGCTGCGGCGCTTCTTCCCGGTGGATCCCAACGTGGCCGCGGTCGAGGCCTATCGTCAGGAGGCGGAGCACTACCTGCAGCAGGAGGATTGGGCCGGCGCTTACGCGCAGTACGAACAGGCGGCCCGCCTGATGCCCACTGACTCGGAACTGATGACGTGGCTGGGCGTCTTGCAAGAACAGATGGGCGATGCGCAGGCCGCCGAATTGTGGTATGATCGGGCGCGGCCGCTCGTCAGCGACGATGTGTTCTTTTACTTGCAGCGCGCCATCGTCTTCCTGCAAATTCAACGGCCAGCCGCAGGTGAACGGGACGCCCGCGCCGCGCTCGCGCTGAACGACCAGTCTCCGCAGGCGTACTACGTCCTGGCCGGCGCCATGGAGTTGGATGAACGCAACAACGAAGCGATCGCCGCGTACCAGCGGGCAGCCGAACTGGCCGATCCGAACGACCCCAACCTGGCGGCGATGGCGCGCATGCGTATGGCGATGCTGCTGCAAGCGGCCCCCAGATAGCCGCCGATAGCTACCAAGAAGATGCCTGGAGGTTCCATTGGCGAACGAACGTGAGTATTACACTGTCGAGATTGCGGGCCTGACCCGCCATTTCCCCCTGTTCGAGGTTGCACCGGGGGTGCGCATTGCCGTTTTCAATATGCTCGGCGACACCACCGTGGTCAAAGCAGCGGCCGCGGTGCTATCCGAACGCATCAAGCAGCGGGTCAGCGATGCCGATGTGCTCGTCACTGCGGAGGCCAAGAGCATCCCGCTGATCTATGAGCTGTCTGCGCTGCTGGGCTTGCCCTACATCGTCCTGCGCAAGGCGTACAAACCGTACATGGGCGCGGCCATTTCAGCAGAGACGCTTTCAATGACCACCGGTGCGCCGCAGCAGCTCTTTCTCGATGAAAAAGACCGCGCCAACCTCGAAGGACGCAAGGTCATCCTGGTGGATGACGTGGTCAGCACCGGCAGCACACTGGCAGGCATGAAATCGGTCATTACCAAGGCCGGCGCCACGGCCGTTGCCACCGCCTCGGTCTTCACTGAGGGCAACGATGGCGGCTGGCAGGATGTGATTGCGCTGGCAAATCTGCCTGTGTTCATAGATCAATAAAAACAGATGTTCGAAAAACTCGAAACAACGGTCGCCCGTTATCACGAATTGACCCGCCAGTTGGGTGATCCGGCATTGTTCAACGACACTCAGCGCACGCTTATGCGGGAAGTCGCGCAAGAGCACGCGGCCCTGACCCCGTTGGTGGAAACCTATCTGCGTTATCAGCAGGTCATGGCTCACCGCGAGGAGACCAACGCGCTGTTGCTGAATGAAGACGACCCCGACCTGCTCGCCCTGGTGCGCGAAGAACTGGACGCGCTGGCCCAAGAGCAGACGGACCTGGAAGAACAACTGCGTCTGCTGCTGGCGCCCAAGGACCCCAACGACGAGCGCAGCGTCATCGTGGAGATTCGAGCCGGGACCGGCGGCGACGAAGCGGGCTTGTTTGCAGCCGACCTGTTCCGCATGATTACCCGCTATGCGGAGACGCACAACTGGAAGGTGGAGCTCCTCAGTTCGCATGAATCGGGCATTGGCGGCTTCAAAGAAGTAATTTTCGAGGTGCGGGGCCGCGGCGCCTATTCTCGCTTGAAATACGAGAGCGGCGTGCATCGCGTGCAGCGCGTGCCCACCACCGAGTCGCAGGGACGCATCCACACCTCCACTGCCACCATCGCGGTGCTGCCCGAAATGGATGAGGTCGAAGTGGACATCCGCCCCGAAGATTTGCGCATTGATGTCTTTCGCGCCGGCGGGCCTGGCGGGCAGAGCGTCAACACCACCGACTCGGCCGTGCGCATCACCCACCTCCCTTCTGGTATCACGGTCTCCAGCCAGGATCAGAAATCACAACTGCAGAACAAGGTCAAGGGCATGCAGATTCTGCGCGCCCGCCTCTACGATGCGGAACAACGCCGACAAAACGCGGCCCAGGAGGCCACCCGCCGCAGTCAGGTTGGCAGCGGCGAGCGCGCCGAAAAAATCCGCACCTACA
>JAYRVL010000797.1:0-3131 GCA_041918575.1 Anaerolineae bacterium
AACCCGGCCATCGCGCTGGCGGCCGCGGTCGAAACCCTGCACACGGCCACCCTGGTGCATGACGACGTGATTGACAACGCACTCATTCGCCGCGGCAGCCCCACGCTCAACGCCTCGTGGACCAGCGGCGCCACGGTCCTGGCCGGCGATTATTTGTTTGCCCGCGCGGCCGCCTTTGCCGCGGAGACCGGCAGCGTGCGCGTCATCACCCTCTTCGCCAACACCCTGCGGGTCATCTGCGAAGGAGAGCTGCGCCAGTTGGCGGCCCGCTACCGCTGGGACCAACCCAAAGACGCCTACTACGAACGTATCTACGCCAAGACGGCCTCACTGTTTGCCGCGGCCACCGAAGGGGGCGCGGCGCTCGGCGCTGCGGCCGAAGACGACATTCAGCGGCTGCGTGACTACGGCTACAACCTGGGCATGGCCTTTCAGATCATTGACGACATCCTTGATTTCACCAGCACCGATGCCGCGCTGGGCAAACCGGCCGGCAGCGATCTGCGCCAGGGCACCATCACCCTGCCCGTTTTCTACTTCATGCAGGAAAGCGCAGACCGCCGCGCGCGGCTCGACCAGATGGAAGATTGGGCCGCGGCCGACGGCCATGCGGCCACGCTCGACCTGGTGGCTCAGATCGCGCAATCCAGCGCCATTGTCCGCGCCTACGACGAGGCCGCATCCTTCATTGCCCAGGCTGTAGCCGGCCTGCAACCCCTGCCGGAAAGCGCAGCTCGCACGGCCCTGCTCGAACTGGCCGCTTCCACCCTGGAGCGCCGCCGCTGATGACCGGCCAGACCGCGCCCGCGCCTGATCTTTCCGTGCTGATCGTTTCCTGGAACGTGGTTGGCCTACTCAGCCGCTGCCTGGCCTCGATCGAGGCGCAGTCACAGCCCAGCGCCTGGCCCCAGGTGCGTCGTCTGCTTTCGTCAGAGGATCAGGTAGATGCAACCCTGGAAGTGATCGTGGTTGACAATGCCTCGGCCGACGGCACCGTGACCCAACTCCGGCAGCATTTCCCGTGGGTGCAGGTGCTGTCCAACCGGGACAATGCCGGCTTCAGCCGCGGCAACAACCAGGCGATGGCGCGCAGCCGCGGCCGCTGGTTGCTTTTCCTCAATCCCGACACCGAAGCGCAGCCGGGCAGCCTGGGCGCCCTGCTGCACTTCATGCAAGCGCATCCCAGGGCCGGCGTGATCGGCCCGCGGCTCTACTACCCCGACGGCAGCGTGCAGTCCTCGCGGCGGCGCTTTCCCAGTGTGATGACCACCTTTTGGGAGAGCACGCTGCTGGAACAGTGGTGGCCGCACAACCCGTGGGCGCGGCGCTATCGCCTGCAAGATGTGTCAGACGCCGGTGTGCAGGAGGTGGATTGGCTGGTGGGCGCGTGCCTGCTGATCCCGCGTGCGGTCATGCAGCAGGTGGGTGGTTGGGACGAAGGCTTTTTCATGTATTCGGAGGAGCTTGACCTGTGCCGGCGCATCAAGCAGGCGGGCTGGCAGGTGATTTTCACGCCGGAGGCCGCGGTCATTCATCACGAGGGCAAGTCCAGCGAACAGATCGTGGCCGCGCGTCATCTGCGCTTCCAGGCCAGCAAGATTCGCTACGTGCGCAAGTACCACGGCCGGCCGGCGGCCGCCGCCCTGCGGCTGTTCCTGCTGGCCGCCTATGCCTGGATGCTGCTCGAAGAGGCGGTCAAATGGCTGTTGGGGCACAAACGCCCGCTGCGCCGCGAACGCATTGCGGCCACCTGGGGGCTGCTCAAGAGCGGACTCAAGATGCCAGGCCGCAGCCCAGGTCGGACGGACGGTTGAGGGCGCTATGACCATTCTTTTGCTCACCGGCGAATTTCCGCCGCAGCAGGGCGGCGTGGGCGATTACTCGAACCTCCTGGCGCAAGCGCTGATCGCGCAAGGTCAGCGCGTCGAGATCATGACTACGCGGCCGGCCGCGGCGGACCTTCGGGCGTCGGCCGCGGCAAAGGCGCTGCGCCCCGCGGTCACCGTGGCGCGTTGGGACTGGCGCGTCTGGCCCGCGGTGGTCGCCGCCATCCGGCAGATTCAGCCCGCGGTGGTTCTCATTCAGTATCAGACCGCGGCTTTTGGCCTGCATCCGGCCGTCAACCTGCTGCCGGGCTGGCTGCGCGGGCGGCTGGGACGCCGGCGCCCGCGCCTGGTCACCACCTTCCACGATCTCAAATTTCCCTATCTGTTTCCCAAGGCCGGCCCGCTGCGCCTGGCCGCGGTGCGCTACCTGGCCCGTCAGAGCGATGCCGCGGTGGCCACGAACATGGAGGATTGGCAGACGCTGCGCCAATGGGGTCTGCCTGCGCAGGAAGATGCCGCGCCGGGCCACCCATGCAGCGCCATGATTCCAATCGGCAGCAACATCGCCTGCGCGCCGCCGGCCGGGTTCGCGCGGGACGCCTGGCGCGGCGCCTGGGGCCTGGGTCACAATGACTGGCTGCTCTGCTATTTTGGCTTTCTCAACGCCAGCAAGGGCGGAGAGGCGCTCATCGCCTGCCTGGCGCGGTTGGTGCAGGAGGGCCGGCCAGCGCACCTGGTCATGGTCGGCGGGCAGGTGGGCAGCAGCGATCCAACCAACCAGAGCTACCTGGAGCATGTGCGCCGGCGCATCGCCGGGCATGGGCTGCAGGGCCGCGTGCATTGGACCGGGTTCGTGTCGGAGGACCAGGTTTCGGCCCACCTGCTGGCCGCGGACGTGTGCGTGCTGCCCTACCAGGACGGCGCCGGGCGCAGCCGCGGCAGTCTGATGGCCGCGCTGGCACACGGCCTGCCCATCGTAACGACGCAGCCGGCCGCGCCCCTGCCCGGCTTCAGCGATGGCGTCAACGTGTACTTCACGCCCACGGCCAGCGCGGAAACCCTGGCCGGCGCCGTCAGCGACATCATGACCAACCCCGACCTGCGCACGCGGCTGGCGTCCGGCGCACGCGCGTTGAGCCAACAGTTCACCTGGCCGGCGATTGCAGGTCAGCATCTGCGGCTGATCGAGTCGCTGCCGTAACGCAAGCCTCCGGCTTGCCTCGTTGGCGCACCAAAGCGTGATTCATCGCCGACGACGCCGTCACGTCGGAGGCGTTACCGTAGGTCACGCCTCCGGCTGGCCTT
>JAYRVL010000798.1:0-7344 GCA_041918575.1 Anaerolineae bacterium
ACGACGTTGTCGAAGCGCCCGTGTACGCGGCCCTCTGCGCCGATGCCGATGAGCTGCTCAAGCCCTATTGCAGCGCAGAGGGGTTGGATTTTCCGATCGAAGCGGTGCTGGCGCGGGCCAGCCAACCGGCCGGCGGTTGAGGCGGAGCAGGCATGGCTGGTTCAGCGCCAGATCACCCGCCTAAACTGTGAATCACCCCGTCTTCGCACGATTTGACAAGGCATCATTGAGCTCAACTTCTGTGTTGTTTGCAGCCAGGAATTGATCGTAGTACAATCTCTCTATCAGGGACAATACAGCACGTTCAGACCAGGTAGAAAAGACCTGTCGGAGAGATTGCACCATGACACTAGACCACATTCTCGTCGTTGATGTCGAAGCCACCTGCTGGCAGGGCGCGCCGCCGCCGGGCCAGAGCAGCGAGATCATCGAGGTTGGGCTGTGCTTGCTGGATGTGGCAACCCTGGCCCGCGTCGAACGTCGCGATATCCTGGTGCGTCCCATCGGTTCGACGATCAGCGCCTTCTGCACAGAGCTGACCACGCTCACGCAGGCCGATGTGGATGGCGGTATTCCTCTGGCGCAGGCCTGCCAGGTGCTCGTGCAGGAGTTTCAGGCGTCCGGCCGGCTGTGGGCCAGCTATGGCGACTACGACCGCCAGCAGTTCACGCGCAACTGCGCCGAGTTCGGCATCCCCTATCCCTTTGGGCCGGGACACCTCAACGTCAAGACGCTGCTGGCCGTGGCGTTGGGGCGTAAACGGGAAGTAGGGATGCGTGAGGGGCTGGCGGCGCTGGGGCTGCCCCTGCAAGGCGTCCACCACCGCGCCGGCGACGATGCCTGGAACATCGCCGCCATTCTCGCTGAGGTCCTGAGACGAGCGCGCGCCTCGCGCTGACAACACGATATCGTCGAAGAATCGCCGGGCAGTTTCACCGTCCTGGACCAACGTGTGACCTTGCGGGCCGCCTATCCCTCGACCTCCATCAGCAAGTCAATCAACTCATCGCAGTACGCTTCTACCTGCGCATCGTCCTCTTCGGCGACGGCGTGGCGGATGTTGGCGACGGCGCCGGCGATGTCATCGGCAAGCCCGGCGCTCAGGTCGGGCTGCTCCAGCGTCTTCCGCGCCCGATCCAACAGCGCGGCCACGCCGGGATCGAAGGTGTCGTCAGCTTCCATCTCGGTATACGCGGCGGCCAACTTCGCCTGGCTGCGCGCAATGTCGTCGGGGCTGAGCCGCTGCCGGCTGGCTTTGAGCTGCTCGCTGACGCGCTTGCCGCTCTGACGCTCCACGACAGTGACATCCAGGATACCGTTGACGTCGAGCTGGAAGTTGACCGTCACTTCGCTCAAGCCGTCAGCCCGATTGGGCTTGAGGCCCTCGATCATGAAATCGCCCAGGAGAACGTTCTGCGAGGCCGTTGGGTTTTCTCCCTGGTAGACGTTGATGCGAATCTGCTCCTGGCCCGGAACGATCGTCGTGAACATCTGGCTCTTCTGCACCGGCACCGTGGTGTTGCGCCGCACCAGGGGGGTGAAAAGATCGGCGTAGAGCCGGCCTCCATAGCCAACCTGGGCGGTCTCGATGCCGAGTGAGTACGGCGTCACGTCCACCAGGATCGCGTCAATTTCCTCGCCGGCGATGATGCCAGCCTGAACGGCCGCGCCCAGCGCAACGGCCGCGTCGGGATCAATCTCGATGTGCGGCTCTTGCCCCATCTGCGCCACGATCAACTCCCAGACGGCCGGGATACGCGTCGAGCCACCCACCAGCAGCACGCGCTCGATATCATTCGGTCGCAGCTTGGCATCCTCCAACGCCTTGCGCACCAACGTGATCGTGCGCCCCAACAGATCGGCGATCAACTCCTCGAATTCGGGCCGCTCCACTTCACGTTGGATGTGCAGCGGGTAGCCTTTCCGGTCTCGGGTAAGGATGTACTCCAGCTTGATCTCGGCAAAGGGCGCCGAGGAAAGCTCGATCTTGGCCTCCTCCGCCGCGCGCAGCAAGCGCGCCCAGGCCTGATGATGCTGGCGCAAGTCAATGTCGTGCTCCTCGGCAAACTCATCCGCCAGCATCGCGGCCAGGCGCTCATCGAAATCATCGCCCCCGAGGAGGTTGTCTCCCGCCGTCGCCAGCACATCCACCACGCCCGAGTGCAGCTCGATGATCGAGACGTCGAACGTACCGCCGCCCAGGTCGTAGACCAGCACCTTCAGATGCTGATCGCCCGCCAGCCCATACCCATAGGCCAACGCCGAAGCGGTCGGCTCGTTGATGATGCGCTCCACCATCAGCCCGGCGATCTCCCCGGCCTCCAGCGTGGCCTGGCGCTGCGTCTCATCGAAGTACGCCGGCACCGTGATCACCGCCCGCCGCACGTCCTCACCCAGCACAGCCTGCGCCGCCTCCCGCATATCCTTCAGGATGAAAGCCGAAATCTCCTGGGGCGTGTAGGTCTGCCCGGCCATGCCCACCGTTTCGGCCTTGCCCATCTTGCGCTTGATGGAGCGGACGGTGCGTTCGGGCGCAACCACCCATTGGTTGCGTGCCGGGGTGCCCACCACGACCTCGCCACTCGGCGCAATGCCCACGACCGACGGTAGGAGCCGTTCGCCGTTGACCGGCAACAGCACCGGCAACCCATCCTGGATTACTGCCAGCACCGAGTTGGTGGTGCCCAGGTCAATGCCAATGATCTTGTCTGATTGGTTCATCGTTCGTTCTCCTCTAATGGGGCATCCTGCTGCAGATGATCTTCCCGCGGCGCAGGACGCGTGTCGCTGATCGTACTATCTGTGGCTGGGGCCGAATGCGCACCGGCCGCCTGGTTGACGGACACTTCGGCGTAGCGGAGCACACGCCCGCGCTGGCGATACCCCTCGCGCAGGACCGCGACCACCGCCCCGTCCGGCACGCCGGCGCGGGAGTCGGTCGTCATCGCCAGGTGCAGGTGCGGGTCGAAGAGCTGTCCCGCCGCCTGCATCGGCTGAATGTCGGCGGTTGCCAGCAGCCCCAGGAAACGCATGCGCACTATTTCCAGCCCTTGCAGCCAGGCCTCGAACGCATCGGTCAATTCATCCTGCACAGGGGGCGGCGGCGCGGCGCGGGTCTCGAACAATCCAGGGGGCAGCCCGCGGCCCCACAGCGCCCACGCCAATCGCTGCCACCGGTTGGGCGCAGCGGGCGGCGGCTCGGAAGAGACGCTTTGCGCCTGCGCCAGTCGCGTCGCCTCGGCCTCCTGCCTGCGACGGCGCGCGAGCAAGGCTCGCCCGCTCTCCAGCGCCATCTCCAGGCCATCCAGCGCCGGCAGCAGATCGGCGGCAAACTCACCGCGCGCTTCCAGGCGCAGCGCGGCCGTGCGATCCTGTGCGTGCAGTGTCCGGGCCTCTTGCGCACTCTGACGCCGGGCAGCGACATCCTGCAAGGCGCCCAGCGCAGTCGTCACCTGCTGATCCTTCATCTCGGCCAGGGCGTTGGACTTGAACTGTGTGCGGTTCAGCTTCGCCACCGTCTGCCCCAGGTCGTTCAATCTGCCGGTGAGCGCCTGCCATTGTTCTTGCCCCGTCTCTTGCCCGGCAAGCAGATCGGCCAGCCGCTCCTCCAGCGCCTGGCTCCTGCCCGGATCGGTCAGATGGCTGAGCAGCGCCTCGACCTGGCCTTCGCTGGCCTCGGTCACCGCCAGGATGTCATCCACGCTGGCTTGCAAACGATCTATCTGGTTGGTCAGCCGAACCCAATAGCCCTGCGTCAACGACGGCGGGGCAGAGGAGTCGGTATCACTGTTTTGGGAGTTCAGGCTCATGGAAATCCTCTTGGATTGACAACCCGGCCAACCCCAGTTCCAGGGCCAACGTGATGATGTCAGTCGGATTGACGTCGAGGCTATACGACGGCTTGCGCCGTCGTGGCAGGGGCGGCGGAGGCTGCAAGAGAAACAGGTCGGTCTGCGAGCGGGCCTCGGCCGTGCGCACCTGGTCGTAGGCCGCGCGCAGTTCCTGGAACTTCTCCGGCTCGCGCTCGGGCGGATGCTCACGCACCAATCGGAAATAGGCGCGCTTGATGGCTGCTTCATCGCTGGCGCGGTCAAGGCCGAGTATGGCGTAGGGATCTCGGGGTGGTTTGGAAACGGTCATGGAAGCCATCTGACTCCTCTTGTTGTTTACATGAAATCGGGCGGGAGCAGATCGGCCATGATGCGCTGCCAGTCAAACCGGTGTGGCATGCCCTTGAGCAGCGGTTCGATCGCCTCGGCCCGGCGCAGAATACCCCTGTCGTTGACCCGTCGCGCCGTCTTGATGGCCTCACGGATGAGCCGCGCCGCGCCATGCACATCGCCTTTTTCAAAGTGCAGTCGGTATGCTTCGATGTAAGCCAGGGCGCCGCTGGTCGGAACTTCCTCCCGAATGCGCTTTTCCAGCACAGCGCACAGACCGATAGCGTTTTCCTGGTGGGCCACCTCGAAAGCTTCGACCAACAAACCGGCGCGGGTATCGTCCACCCCAGGCTCGGCGCTGAGCTTCACGGCTTCCTGGAAGAAAATATCCGCCCACTGCTCGCCGACCTTGCACTGCAAGGCCATTTTCGCCTGATCGAACCAGAAAACCGGCAACAAACGCGGGATTTGGCGGGCAACCGGGATCATCTGCTCCACCGCGTCGCCGCCATTCAGGTGCAACAACTCATGCATGACGAGGTTGATAACTGTCACGTCCTGGGGTGCGATCTGGTACGCCTGCAGCAGATACTCGCGTGCCTGTTGGGCGTGCTGCTGTTTCGCATGAGTGACGCCAAGCGCCATCAGCAGCCTGGGATGGTTGGGCAGTTCTCCCAGGCCAATCTCCAGCGTTTCGACCCTGCTCTTGCCGGGATGCTTCATAGAGAAACGGGAGGCGGAAACCGGCGCCTGATCGTTGACCATCTTGATGTAGTCGTCAACCAACGCCTCGCGAGCTTCGAGGTGCGTCGGGTTGACCGCCAGCACCTGCTGCCAGATGGGCATCGGGTCGCCATCCCACCACCCCTCGTAGAGCCGGCCCAGGCGCACCAACGCCTCGACATGCTGCGGATCCGCCGCCGTGATTTCACGGAGCTGGACCTCAGCCGCGTCGCCGCGCTCGTCGCGCAACAACAAATCGGCCAGGCGCAGGCGCAGCGCGGTGTCGCCCGCTGCGTATTTGAGCGCATTGCGCAGACAGGGTTCGATTTCGTCCGTCAGATCGGTGTGCTCATAGCACTCAGCCGCATGGCTCCAGAGCGCGGCCACCTGGACGTCGGTGAGGTAATCGGGGTGGTCTTCCTTGCGCGGCCGGCGGCGCACCATCTCGCGCCAGGCTTCGGCCGCATTGATCCAGTTCTCCGACGCCTCTTCGGCCAGGGCAAGGTTCTGAGACAGGTAACGGTTGGGAGCCAACTCGTTGGCCTTGCGCCAGTGTTGTGCCGCGAGGGGCCACTGGCCCGCCTGGGCCGCCTCATAGCCCAGGTGAAAGTAGGCCAGGCTGACGGTTTCGGCCACGATCCGATCGGCGCCGGGGTCAGGCAGGCGGCTGATCAGGTCCTGCCAGTGATTCTCCTGGGCCAGGCCGATCACGTCTTCCCGCAGCAGTGCGGTCAGGTTCTCAGCGAGCTCGGGACTTGTCCACCCGGCGCCGTGGGCACGAGACCAGGCCGTGCGGGCCGTGTCGCGGTCGCCTGCGCGCAGCGCGGCCACGCCCTGGTAGTAGGTCAGGATCCGCCCGACCGGTTTGCGCGTGTTTTGTTCGGCCGCCACCTTGAGCTGGTCCAGCGGTGCTGCCGTCGGGTTCTGCCGTATAGCAACCAGCGCCTGCCACAGCTCCGCCCCCTTGCCGAGCAAAGGTTCCTCGATCATCACCGATCCCGTGAGGGATTTGCGCTGCGCCAGCCTGTGTACAAGGCGCAGCGTGTTGGCTTCCGCCGCGGTCAGCCCAGCGCTATCCCACGATTGTTCAGTTGCGATGCGCGCCAGCGCCCGTAGATAGGCCAGTCCTCGCCGGCCTGGCTCGCGAGTCGCCGTGGCATCCAGCTCGGTCAACGCCTCAGCGAGATGCCCGTTCTGCCACAGCGTGAGGCCACGATGAAAGTGCAGCTTCGCGGCAGCAGGCGTTTGCTGCAATGCGGCGTCCAGGTGGCCCAGGCGCTTATTCGGATCAGCACTGGCCATGGCCGCGCGAAAGTGGGCTTCGGCCAATATGTCACGCGCCACGGACGCCAGCTTGGGATCGGGTCCGAGCTTCAGGACGCGCTCTACCCGCTCCTGGACCAGCGCACAGTCGCCTCGCCGCAGGTGACGCACTGCTTCCTGGAGTATGCCGACCGGCCCGGCCGGTGCGGGTCTCCCAGGCGGTGCGGCTCGTCCGGCCGGTGCAGGTCTCCCCGCTGACGGGGCAATTGGCTTGCGGTGTTTTTTCGACACGAACTGATCCTCTCCAGCATCCCTCTCTGCGTGGGATGCCTGTTCGCTACTTTATCACCGAGATACGTAAATGACAAAATTCTGGCTCTCACGAATTGGCCGTAGCCCAAGATTGCCATGCCAAGCGCCGCAACCGGCTCAGCGCCAGATCACCCGACAGATCTGGCGCGACGCACGCGCCAGGCAATCGAGCAGGCGCAGCGTGGGCAGGCCGTTTTCATTGAAAGCTATGGCGCCGAACAGGTCGCGATCGTAGATGTGCTGGATTATCGCCTCCTACGTGCGACGGCGACCTTTCGTAGCCAGATGTCGGCGCCGGTCAACAATCCTGATTTACCGCCGGCTGGCCTGACAGAGACAGCGGTGCAGGCGCGGGTCGCGGCGGCAGCCGGCGATGTCCAGGAAGCCTGGAACATGATCATCGCTGCCTATCTCGCTGGCGACATCAGTCTGGGCCGGGCAGCCACCTTGCTGAACCTGTCGCGTTTCGAGTTGTTGGCGCGCTTCAATCGGATCGGGTTACCAATGCGCATGGGGGCGTTGAGCATCCACGAGGCGCAAGCGGAATACGGGACCATCCAGGGTGAAAACCGGACTTAAGCCATGCCGATGTTCATTCTGGACACCACGATTCTGAGCAACTTTGTAACTGCTCAGGCGGCCCCCCTGCCCCCCAATTCTGGGGGGAAAAGCATTCGGCTCCCCCAGGATTGGGGGGGCAGGGGGGCACTCCGGGCGCTATCGAGACCATTCTCACTGCCTGGCTGAGCAGTTACCTCTCGCCTCCCCATTCGCCCGCACCACCCGTTCGATTTCGGCTCGTGTCAGGCTGGACGCGCTGGGCAGGTAGAAGCCGCGCCGGCACAGGTCTTCCGCAACGGGGAAGCGCTGGCCCCGGTATTGATCG
>JAYRVL010000799.1:0-3248 GCA_041918575.1 Anaerolineae bacterium
CTGTGCCAGCGGTTGGTTGCCAACCCCCACTGGTTTGGCCCGCTCACCGTGACGGCGGTCCAGCCGTCGGCCGCATGAGGCCCGTCGAAGTCGTACATGGCCTGCGCAACCGGCGCCGTCCCTGGCCCGCAGGCGCCGGGGATGTTCAGAGTCGTAAAGCTGAACACGGCCGAGGTTGCGCCCGCCCCGCACGTATTGAACGCCTGGACGCGCCAGTAGTAGCGCGTGCTGGTGAGCAGGTCGCTGCCCGGTGTAAAACTGGCGCTGGTCAGGCCGCTGGCGGCAGCGACGATCGTGCTGAAACTGGCATCGGACGCAATCTCGATGGCGTAGGTTTGCGCCTGGCTGGCCGCGTCCCAGGTGAAGGTCGGTCGCCGCGGCTGCAACGGTGCGCCATCGGCCGGCGCGATCAGCCCCGGCGCGGCCGGCGCCGCGTCGAAGACATCCAACCCCACGGTGGTGGTGTGCGTGGCGCTGACCGCCATGCCCACCACGTTGATCGAGTAGGCGCCTGGCGGCGCCGCGGCCGTGTTGCAGAGCGTCAATGTCGAGGTGACCGGCGGCGTGACGGGATTGCCGCTAAACCCGATCATGACCCCGGCCGGCGCGCCGCTGGCGCTCAGGCTCACCGGCTGGTCGAAGCCCAGGATGACGCCAACGGTCAGCGTGTAGGCGACGCTGATCGGCGCGCAGACCGACTGGCGGGTCGGGAAGCCTGCCAGGGTGAAATCGGGCCGCACGGTGCAGTTGGCGCACACCAGCGCAAACCCCTGGTCCGTGGCATCCTCATTGTACAACACCGCGTCGCCCGGCAGGTTGGCAGCCTCCACCCGGATGGTGGCAGTCTCGCCGTGCGTGCGCAGATAGACGTTTTCCAGGTTGTTCCTGGCGTCGGCCGCGCCGCCGCTGGTTGACCAACCGCGATCGAAGACGTTGCCCTTGTAGGCGACCGCGCCATCGGTCACGGTCAGATTCAGGTCGTTGACCAGGGCGGGGTTGGCGCCCACCGCGCCCGGCGCGTCGCTCCAGGCCAGCGTCACTTTGAGCGGCCGGGTGGGGTCTGGCACACCCACCGTGATTTCCCAGAATTCGCCCGTGTCGCGCAGCACGGTGGACTGGTCATGATAGACCATGGCCAGGCCACTGCTGATGACGTTGGTTAGGTTGATGCGCCCCCATCCTTGCAGAACGTTGGGGATGGCGCCGCTGCCCATGTCCACGGCGCCGTTGACCAACAGCGCTTTGGCCAGGGCCGGGCTGGGATTGGCGCCGGCATCGAAGCTGCGCCACCACTGTGTCAGCAGCGCCAGCGCGCCGGAGGCGTGACCGGCGGCCATGCTGGCGCCTGAACAGTAGGCGTAGAGGTTGTTGGTTCCAAGGATGGCTGTACTGCAATCGCCGCCCAGGTGGTTGCGCGTGGAGGCGATGTTTTCGCCCGGCGCGGCCAGCGTTGGCCCATAGCGGCCATCCACGGTCGGCCCACGGCTGCTGAACTCAGAAGTGGCATTCATGTCATCACCCCAGCCGAAGAGGGGATTCACGCTGCTGGCGGCAACGATCAGGTTCTTGGCCTCGGCGGGCGCGGTCAGCGTGTTGGCGAGATAGCCGCTGTTACCGGACGGAAAAACCTCGACGAACGGCTCGGCGATGGTCGGCGTGTCGAAATTGCCGTCCAGGACGATGAAATCGTGGATGCGCTCCGTGGCTTGATAGCCATGATGGATCCCTTCGCCGCTGGTCCAGGCGCTGCTGCCGCCGACCGCCCCGCCCAGGATGGCGAGTCGGCTCATCTCCTGCCAGCCGCCGGCCGGCGGCCAGACGTTGCCCGAGAGAGGATTCATGGCGAAGATGTTGACGCCGGGCGCCACGCCCAGGCCGTACAAAAAACCCTGCGCATTGCCGAAGCCGCCGGCGCCGCTGCTGGCGATGCTGCCGGCGACGTGCGTGCCATGACCGCCGCCCGCGCAGTCGCTGCCCGGCTGGCCGGGGATGCTGCAGGCGCCGGGGAAATCGGCCCCTCCCACGATGCGGCCGCTGAAGTCGGGATGATCGTAATCCACCCCGGTATCAATCACGGCCCAGGTGACGCCGCGGCCATCGAAGCCCAGGTTCGCCAGCCAGGCGCGATAGCCCGGAAACGGTCGGCCGGCTGCGTAGTTGCCGGCCAGGATCTGATCGGCCGCTTCATCCTGCACCTGCGGCTGCGGGCTGGCATAGGCCACAGCCAGAACTGTGTTGAGTTGGCTAACAGCAGTCAGTGCGTCGGCGTCCAACGTGACGATGGCGTCGAAGAAGGCCCGGTCCGGCTGCGAGGGAAAAACCTGCACAAGCTGAGCGCCGAGCTTCGCCAGCGCGGCCAGGGTCTGGTCGGGCTGGCCCTCGTTGTAGAACATCACGTCCACATTTTCGATGCGGCCGCGGCGGTTGTGCAGGTCTGCGTTGAGCTTGTAGGCCGGGTGAAAGGCGCCCTGCCAGCGCACAAAGGGTTGCGTGGCAGCCGCCTCAGCCTGCGCCGCCGTGCCCCAGACCAGGTAGGTGTTGGAGGGGTAGTACTGCAGCGGCTTCAGCCCGGTTGCGGCCAGGTCTGCCAGCCAGGCGTCCTGAATGGGGCCGGCGAACTGCACCAGGCGCAGGGCCGGGCCGGCGTCCAGGGTCTGCATGACCTCCGGCAGATTGGGTTCACCCACGGCCAGCGGATCAAAGACAAAATCACGCACCTGTACCTGGCCGACCTCTTCGTCTACAGTGAAGGGCAGGCCGCTGGCGCGCAGGCGGTCGAGATCGGTCGCGTTCAGCTCCAGCCAGCGGAAACTACCATAGTTGATGGCCGTACGGGGGGATAGGCCCAGGGCAGTCACGTTACTAACGGCAAAATCAGGGATGCGCACGAAATGACTGCCGCCCGTGGTTGCTGGCGGCGCCGCGCTGGTCGGCAAACCAGTCAACAGCAGGCTAAGGATGATGATCCGCGCCAGCCCGCGCAGGCGCCGCGTCCTGTCAAATTGAGAAAACCGAGTTAGCATAAGATACTCCTTCCTCCCCTTGCACAGGCTGGCTGCCGCTCGAATCGCCGGGCAAGCCGAGAGCCCCGTGAATGAATTCACGGTCTGATACACCCCCGTGAATGAATTCACGGTCTGATACACCCCCGTGAATGAATTCACGGTCTGATACACCCCCGTGAATGAATTCACGGTCTGATACACCAAAACCTGCTAAAGCAGGTTGGTGTTGGGTGCGACGGCTGA
>JAYRVL010000800.1:0-12734 GCA_041918575.1 Anaerolineae bacterium
ACGGCCCCGACACACGGCCCCGACACACGGCCCCGACACACGGCCCCGACACACGGCCCCGACACACGGCTGCTACAACGGTTCGACGCGCTGTGGTCCGTGTGCAAAATTCCTTGCCTGTCCTGCCCACTGCGGTCTGCACTGGGGTCAATGGTCGGGCAGTGGAGGATGGGCGATTGGTCGCGCCGCCGGGCGAACGCTCGATAACATATTATATCACTGCATGATGAAAAGGTACATTACGACAAAAAAGTGTATGGCGCTTCGCAGGCCGGTCAATCTGGAAGCAAACTGCCATGTAACTGACGCCGATTGTGGCACGTTCAATGGGATGAAATGGGAAAACAGGTTGAAGCGATGAGAACACACGAAAGACATGCGATCCGGGCGATCCGCACGCTATTGATCTTGGGCGCTGCCGGCGCACTCCTGTTATTTGCGGCCGGTCTGTGGCGCTACGGCGGGCCAACGGGCCTGTGGCGCCGCGTTCAAGCGCTGGCGCCTGCGCCGCGGCCCCCTTCGGCCTGGGCGCCCACCCCCCTGCCCACACCGCCCGGTCCAATCGTCACACGCACCCCGTTGGCGCAGATCCCCCCCGCGCCGCCACCTTCGACTGCCGCCGCGACCGCCACTCGTTCTGCTGACGCTGTCATGCCCTTGGACCTGAGCGCAGACGCCGTCATGCCACGACCGACGTCAACCTTCACGCTGACCCCACCAGCGCCCGTGGCGGCGCTGGCGCCATCCGTGGCTCTGACCGGCCTGCGCCACGAATGGCAGACCTGGAACAACTGCGGCCCGGCCACGCTGGCATCGCACCTCAGCTACTTTGACAGTCCCTTGCGCCAGGAAGAAGTGCGCCGGGCGCTGCGCCCCAATCCAGAGGACAAGAACGTCAACCTGGAAGAAATGGCCGCCTTTGCCCGCGACCAGGGTCTGCAGGCGCTGGTGCGCACACACGGCGATGCGGAGCGCCTGCGCCTGTTCCTGAGCAACGGCCTGCCTGTGCTGATCGAAACCTGGCTGGAGCCCCACCCCAACGATGGCATGGGGCACTACCGCCTGCTGACCGGCTACGATGACGCCAGCCAGGTATGGATCGTCTACGATTCATACGTGAGCCAGGGGCTCAAAAAGGGCGATCCGTATCAGGGCATTCGTTTGCCTTACGCCGAGGTTGAAGCGCTGTGGCGCGTTTTCAACCATGCCTACCTGCTGGTTTACCGCGCCGAGCAGGCGCCCCTGGTGACCGCCATCCTGGCCGCAGATGCGGACGAAGCGCTGGCCCGTCAACGGGGCTTGGCGCAGGCGCAGGCCGCGGTGGAAAGCCAACCGCAGGACGCGTTCGTCTGGTTCAACCTGGGGAGCGATCTGACCGCGGTCGGTCAGTTTGCCCAGGCTGCGGCCGCGTACGACCGGGCGCGGCAGCTTGGCCTGCCCTGGCGCATGTTCTGGTATCAGTTCGGCCCGTTCGTTGCCTACAGCGAGGTGGGGCGCTATCAAGAAGTCCTGGCGTTGGCCGACGCCACCCTGAAAACCACCACCGATGTGGAAGAACTGCATTACTGGCGCGGCCGCGGCCTGGCCGCGCTGGGCGATGCCGAAGGCGCACGGCGGGCATTCGCCCAGGCCCTGGCGCTCAATCCCGGTTTCACGGCCGCAGCCGCCGCGCTCACCCCCTGAGCCGCAAGAATGGGATCAACCATGACCGGCAAGAAAATCACCTCGCCCTTTGCCTCCATCGTTCGCAACACCGCGGTAGTGGCGGTCGCGTTCGGCCTGGCCGCGGGGGCCGGCCTGCTGCGCAACATCATCATCGGCCGCCAGTTCGGCATCGGCGCAGACCTGGACGCCTATTACGCCGCGTTCAAACTGCCCGATCTGCTCTTCAGCATCGTGGCCGGCGGCAGCCTGGCAACCGCATTCATTCCGGTGTTTGCCGAATTTCTGGCAGCCGGCGACCGACCGGGCGCCTGGCGTCTGGCCAGCGCCGTGACCAACCTGGTGGTGCTGGTCGTGGCCGCGTTGGCCGTTGTGACCGGCCTGCTGGCGCCGTGGCTGGTGGGCCGGGTGATTGCCCCTGGCTTCACGCCCGCGGCGCAGGCCGAAACCGCCGCGGTGATGCGCATCCTGCTGCTTTCCACCGTCATCTTTGGCATCAGCGCGGTGCAGGGCAGCGTCTTGCACAGCTTCAAACATTTCTTGCTGCCGGCCCTGGCGCCGGTCGTCTATCCGTTGGGCATCGCGGCCGGCGCGCTCTGGCTTGGCCCAACCTGGGGCGCTCGCGGGCTGGCCGTGGGCGCGGTGGTCGGCGCGCTGCTGCACCTGGCGATCAAAATCCCCGGCCTGCTGCACTTTGGTTTCCACTGGCGCGCCGTGCTCGATTTGCGCACGCCGGCCATGCGCCGCATCCTCTGGCTATTGGGGCCGCGGCTGCTCGACCTGGGCGTCTTTCATGTGACCCTCATCGTCATGACCAACCTGGCCTCGCGGCTGGGCGCCGGCAGCATCAGCGCGCTGGAATGGGGCTGGGACGCCATGCAACTGCCGGAGACGCTCATCGGCACGGCGTTTGGGCTGGTGGCCTTCCCCACCCTGGCCGAACTGGTCGCACGCGGCGATTTGGCCGGGCTGCGGCGCACCCTGGGTCAATCGCTGCGCGTGGTGGTGGCGCTGACCGCGCCCGCCGCGGTTGGCTTGATCGTGTTGGGACGGCCGCTGCTGCAACTGCTCTACCAGCGCGGCGCGTTCGATGCCAGCAGCACGGAGGCCGTAGTCGTGGCGCTGCGCTTCTACGCGCTGGGGCTGGTGGGCCATGCCAGCCTGGAGCTGGTCGCGCGGGCCTTCTTCGCCCGCCAGGACACGCTCACCCCGCTGCTGTTCGCCGCCGGCTCGGCCCTGCTCAATATCGTCCTGGGCTTGCTGCTGATAGGCCCGCTGGGCTTTGGCGGCCTGGCCCTGGCCAACTCCATCGCCGTGAGCGCGGAAGTGCTGGCGCTGCTTCTCGTGCTGCGCCGGCGGCTGGCCTACGCCGCTTGAACCTGAGCACACCACGTGCGAATGTGCGCTTTTGGGCCTTTGCTGCTGATAGGCTATAATCAGCGGTGGTTGTCCCGTACGAGCCAGGCACGGAACGGACGAAGGGCTAACCAGATTCCCGATTGCTCGCGGCTGCCGTTACGCCGGTGAGCATTTGTGATTGGTAATACTGGAAGGAATCCTCCGGTCATGGCATCAAACAATGGTCGCCGCTCTCACCTCAAGTGGCTTGTTCCCGGAATGCACATCAAACGTTGGCTGCTCTTACTCATGCTCGGTAGTATCGTACTCAGTCTGGGCTTTGCGATCGGCATCCGCAGCGCCGTGAACAATCAGGTGGTTTCACCGGTCGCCTATTACGGTATGTTGCAGTTCGCCGACCGTCCATTGCGCGCGTTGGCCTTTGTCGGCATGGGGCTTGGGCTGATTACCCTGGCTCTCTACAAGCTGAGCCAGGCCCTGGTGGAGCCGTTCTTGCGCCCTGGGCAGGGGCATGTGGCCGAAATCGTTTATCAGCACCGCCGGCGCCGCGGCGGCCCCAAGGTGGTCGCCATTGGCGGCGGCACCGGGCTGTCCACGCTGCTGCGCGGCCTCAAGCAGTACACCGACAACATCACAGCGATTGTCACCGTGGCCGATGACGGCGGTTCCTCCGGGCGTCTGCGCCAGGAACTGGGTCTGCCGCCGCCCGGTGATTTCCGGGCCTGCATTGCCGCGCTCTCCGACGCCGAAACCCTGACCACGCGCCTGTTCGAATACCGTTTCAGCGAAGGCATGGGGTTGAACGGCCATTCCTTTGGCAACCTGTTCATCGCCGCGATGACCAACGTCACCGGCAGCTTCGAGAGCGGCCTGGCCGAGGCGAGCCGCGTGCTGGCGGTGCGCGGGCAGGTCATCCCTTCGACGCTGCAAGATGTGACCCTGTGCGCGGATTTACGCGATGAGTCGGAGGATGGCGCGGCCGGTTGGCGTCGCGTGCAGGGCGAATCGGCCATACCCGGCCTGGGTCAGCGCATCGAGCGCGTCTTTCTGCAGCCCGAAGATGCGCGCGCATACCCGGCCGCGGTCAAGGCCATCCTCGACGCCGACCTGATCGTAGCCGGGCCGGGCAGTTTGTTCACCAGTGTGCTCCCCAATCTGCTGGTGGATGGCGTTGTGCGCGCGGTGAAGGCGGCCCAAGCGTCGCGCATCTACATCTGCAACGTGGCGACGCAGCCGGGGGAGACGGCCGGTTTTGGCGTGGCGGAGCATATCGAGTCGCTCAATCGCCACGTGGGAGTGGGCGTCTTCACCTATATCTTGGCCAACAACAATACACGCGTGCCCATTCCGGCGCCGGCCAGCCACTTCGAGTGGGTCGTTCCTCCCACGGATGACCTGCCGGGCGTTGCGGTCTACCTGGCGGACCTGGTGGATCGGCAGCGGCCGTGGCGGCACGACAGCGAACTGTTGGCGAGCGCGATCATGCAGATCTATGCGCAGGCGACAAATTCGCAGGCGCGTGCGGAAAAAACTGCCCTAAATCATAGCGTTACGACGCCCACTGTGGTACAATGGCGCTGAAGTGACATCATAGCCAGGTCACACTCTGGCTATTCTTGTGTCTAATTTTGGTTTTTGCAGCCGGGAACGGCACACTTACTTTGCAGGGAGGAATCTGCATGAAGACTCGTATCGGTATCAATGGCTTTGGCCGTATTGGACGCCAGGTGTTCAAGGCGCTGCGTGACAATTACGGCGAGACGCTGGAAGTGGTGGCGGTCAACGATTTGTTCGACGCCAAGACCAATGCGCACTTGCTGAAGTACGATTCGAACTACGGCAAGTTCGATGGCGCGGTGGAAGTGGGCGACAACGCCCTCATCGTAGATGGCAAGCCGGTCAGGGTGTTTGCCATGAAGGACCCTGCCCAACTGCCCTGGGCTGACCTGGGCGCCGAGATCGTGATCGAATCCACCGGCATCTTTACGAAGGGCGAGCAGGCGGCCGTCCACCGCAACAGCGGCGGGGCCAAGAAGGTCATCATCAGCGCGCCGGCCACCGGTCCGGACATCACGATCGTCATGGGCGTCAACCAGGACAAGTACGATCCGGCCACTCACCACATCATCTCGAATGCTTCTTGCACCACCAACTGCCTGGCGCCGGCGGCCAAAGTGGTGTTCGACAACTTCGGCATCGTCAAGGGGTTGATGAATACGATTCACTCGTACACCAACGATCAGCGCATCCTTGACCTGCCGCACAAAGACCTGCGCCGCGCGCGCGCGGCCGGCCTGAACATTATCCCCACCTCCACCGGCGCGGCCCGCGCCCTGGCGCTGGTCATCCCTGAGCTGAAGGGTCGGTTCGACGGCATGTCGCTGCGCGTGCCCACGCCCACGGTGTCGGTGGTGGACTTCGTCTGCATCCTGGAGAAGGAAACCACCACGGCCGATCTGATCGCCGCGTTCAAGGCGGCCGAGGCCGGCCCGCTCAAGGGCATCCTGGGCGTCAGCGAAGATTCGCCGGTTTCGATGGACTTCAAGGGCGACGCGCGTTCCAGCATCGTAGATGCTGAATTCTGCCAGGTGCTCGGCGGTAACCTGGCCAAGGTCGTGGCCTGGTACGACAACGAGTGGGCCTATTCCATGCGTGTAGCAGACCTGTGCAACATGCTGGTGCAGAAAGGCCTCTGATCGGGACTGACGATGGACAAAAAAACGATTCGCGACATCGAGGTGAGCGGCAAGCGCGTGCTGGTGCGGGTTGATTTCAACGTGCCCATCAAGGATGGCGCGGTCAACGATGATACCCGTATCCGGGCCGCGCTGCCCACCCTGACTTTTCTGCTCGATCACGGCGCGTCCCTGGTGCTCATGTCACACCTGGGACGCCCCAAGGGCGGGCCTGACCCCAAATACACGATGCGGCCGGTCGTTGAACGCTTGGGCGAGTTGCTCGGCCGGCCGGTGCAATTTGCTGAGGACTGCGTTGGCCCCATCGCCGAAACCGCGGCGGCAGCCCTGCAGCCGGGCGCGGTGCTCCTGCTCGAAAATACGCGCTTTCATCCCACCGAGGAGAAGAACGACCTGGAGCTGGCCCGCAAGATGGCCCGCCTGGGCGACATCTTCGTCAATGACGCGTTTGGCTCGGCCCATCGCGCCCATTCGTCCACCGAAGGGGTGACGCGCTTTTTGCCCGCGGTGGCCGGCTTCCTCATGGAAAAGGAGCTGGCTTTCCTGGGCAAAGCGCTGGATGAGCCGCAGCGGCCGTTCGTCGCTATCCTGGGCGGGGCCAAAATCTCCGACAAGATCGGCGTCATCGAGGCGCTGTTGGCCAAAGTGGACGCGCTGCTGATTGGCGGCGGCATGGCCAACACCTTCCTCAAGGCGCAGGGCTTCGATCTGGCCGATTCACTGGTGGAAGAGGGCAGCGTAGACATGGCGCGCGACCTGATCGCGCGTGCAGGCAGCAAACTGCTGCTGCCCGTTGATGTGGTCATCGGCGACAAGTTCGACCCCGCCGCGGCCAGCCAGACCATGCCGGTCGCGGACATCCCAACCGGCTGGCGTGTGCTGGACATTGGCCCGGCCAGCGTGGCCCTTTTCCAAAAGGCGCTGCAGCCGACCAGGACGGTGGTGTGGAACGGCCCGATGGGCGTGTTCGAGTTTCCGCGCTTCGCGGTGGGCACTTTTGCCGTGGCTGAGGTGTTGGCAGGCTTGAGCGCCGTCACGATCATCGGCGGCGGCGATTCGGCCGCGGCCGTTGAGCAGGCCGGCCTGGCCGACAAGATGACCCATATCTCCACCGGCGGCGGCGCCAGCCTGGAGTTCCTGGAAGGCAAGCTGCTGCCTGGCGTGGAAGCGCTGCTGGACCGTTAGCAGGGGCGCTCCTGATTCTTTGTCAAGGCGGATAAAAATATGCGTAAACCGATTGTTGCGGGCAATTGGAAGATGAACAAAACGGCGGCGGAGGCGGTGGCGTTGGTCAACAGCCTGCACGCCGCGCTCGATGAGATTCCGGCCGTCACCAGCGTGGTCTGCCCGCCCTTCACAGCGCTGGCGCCGGTCAAACAGGCGCTGAGCGGCTCCCAAATCGGGCTGGGCGCGCAGAATCTTTTTTGGGAAGAAAAGGGCGCGTTCACCGGCGAGGTGGCGCCCAACATGGTGGCCGAGTTGTGCCAGTACGTCATCCTGGGCCACTCGGAGCGGCGCCAGTTCTTCGGCGAAACCGACGCCAGCGTCAACCGCAAGATCAAAGCCGCGCTGGCGCACGGTCTGATCCCGATCGTCTGCGTGGGTGAGAACCTGGCGCAGTACGAGGCCGGCGAGACCGATGCGGTGGTGCGCGGTCAGGTCAACGGTGCGCTGGCCGGGCTGAGCGCGGAGCAGGTGGCTGGCCTGGTCATTGCCTATGAGCCGATCTGGGCGATTGGCACGGGCAAGGCTGCGACCGGCGCCGCGGCCAATCAGATCATCGGCATCAGCGTGCGCGGCCCGGTGGCCGATCTGTTTGGCGAACAGGTGGCGCAAGCGGTGCGCGTGCAGTACGGCGGCAGCACCAACGCCAAGAACATGGCGGAGTACATGCAGCAGCCGGACATTGACGGCGCGCTGGTGGGCGGCGCCAGCCTCAAGGCGGAAGATTTCATCGAAATGGTGCGCATCACCGCCAACGTGCGCAGATAGGTTACATCCAATCACAAAGAGCGCAGCGACGCATCGAAGTCTGCCACAAGGTGCGTTCCTCTGCGCTCTCTGTGACCTCTCTGCGGTGAAAAACAGGGTCACGCGTGAACGACTGGATTCCTCTGTTCTGGACAATTGGCTCACTGGCGGCCCTGTGGGTTGTGGCGCGCTGGATCAGCAGTCACATTCAGGCCCTGGGCTGGCTGATTGCCGGCAATGCCGATGGCGCGGTGATCGCGCTGTGGGCCATCCTCTTCCCCGGTATTCTCCTCCACGAATCGAGCCACTGGCTGACGGCAAAACTGCTCGGTCTCAAGGTGAAGCCGCCGGACCTGGTTCCCCGACGCCGCGGTAAGCACATCCGGCTCGGTTCGGTCACAGTAGCGTCTGGCGGTCATCTCCTCGACAGTGTGGTGGGCATGGCGCCTTTCCTGTTGGGCAGCCTGGCTGTGCTTCTGCTCGGCGCGCGCGTGTTCAATCTGGCCGGCATGGTGCAAGGCATTACTGTCAACGGCCTGAGCGGCGCCTGGCAAGGATTGATCGCTGTGCTCGGTGTGTCCGATGCCTGGCTGTGGCTTTACCTGACGTTTGCCATTAGCAACGCGATGTTTCCCAGCCCCAGCGACACCGAGCCGGTGCGCCCGGTGCTGATGTTTGGCGGTTTGCTCATTTGCCTGGCGTTGATTGCCGGTTGGACGCCGCAGTTGGCGTCGGATTGGCTGGCCGCCATCAATGCGGTGCTGCGGGTGCTGGCGGAGGCGTTTACGTTTACACTGGTGGTGGATGTTGGCTGCGGAGTGGCGATCATTGTGCTGGAGTTCGTGCTGGGCACGCTGGCCGGTCAGCGCGTGGTGTTCGAATCAGCAAGGGATGCAAACAGGCGAAGGGGGCGCTGAGCAGGGCAGGTCTGCGCACACGCCCAGCGAGTTTGGCGCTGATCGGGCCGGCTCAAGATTCCGATTCGAGGACGCCGATCCGCGGCAGGCGGGCAAAGACAGAGGCATCATGCGGCGCTTTGCGCAGGGCGCGGGTGAGATCAAGGCCAGCATAGTGCAAATTGCGATGCATGCCGCCGCGCCAGAGAGGTGAGTCGGTGACATCATAGACCACGCCCGCATAGGCGATGTACGCCGGCCGGCCAGCCTGCCCGTCGCAGCGGCGCAGTTCCATCTCGCTGAATAGCCGCTCGCCATCATGCCCGGCGTTCAGGGTCAGACCGCCGGCGCAATGGCCGTGATGAACGAAAGCCGTTCCGGGCCGTTGTTGGAGACGGCGTGCTGAATCCCCGCCGGCGCCACGATCAACTCCCCGGGGCCACAGGTAACGGTCTTTTCGCCGACAGTAAAATCGCCCCGGCCCTCGAGCACCAGGTAGAACTTGTCCTGGCGCACATGCTCGTGCAGGCCCTGACGCTGCCCGGCATCCAGGCAGTTCAGGCCAACGAGCAGGCGCGAACTTTGGAAGAGCGTGTGCTTGAACGGCTTTTCGGCCCGGCTGGCAGCCTGAGCCAACGGCTTGATGAAGTTCGATTTTGTGATCTGTTCCATACTTAATCTGCTGCCTTGACCTGCTTCTCTCACCTATCGTAACTACTCAGCCAGGCAGTGAGAATGGTCTCGATAGCGCCCAGAGCGCCCCCCTGCCCCCAATTTTGGGGGAGCCGAATGCTTTTCCCCCCAGGATTGGGGGTAGGGGGGCCGCCTGAGCAGTTACCACCTATCGCACTAACCTACTCGCCTGACCATTTTTTCTGGCATCTGCAAGATAACCCAGGCCGGTCGTTTTGGCCCTGACGGCTGTGGATCGAGGGTGTTGGCCGCGGCGGCCAGCAGTAAACGTATTTTCTGCTCCGTGGCCGGCAGGATCAGGCCGGGTGAGTCAATCTCGTGATGTGTGTTGAGCGCACGGTTGGTTACGGTGTGAATGCGAAAGTAGACCGGTGTGTTGGGCGGCGCATGGGGGATGCGCAAAACGAAGTGGTCGGATGGCTCATTGGTGGCGGCCAGCACTTCGCCTTCCCAGGCCACGACTTCCACGCGGCAATCTCCGATTGGTTGACCCTGTCGGTCAATGAAATAGCCTTCGATTTCCTGCATATCAGTCTCCTTCTGGTGGACTCGCCTCCACGGTCTGGACTTCAACCAGGGTTGACTGGCTGACTCAATACACGGGCAGCCGTCTCGCACAACAGGGCCACCCCCACAGGCAGCGCGCGTTCGTCGAAGTCGAACCCGGCGTTGTGGTGCGGGTGGGGATGAGGCCCGGCGCCCAAGAGGGCGAAGCAGCCCGGCACGCGCTGTAAAAATTCGCTCATATCTTCGGCAATCATCAACGGTTTGACCTGCGTGACCTGGACGACATCGGTCAGCGTCTGCGCCGCCTGGCGCATGGTCTCGGTCGGCCGGGGATGATTGACCGTGGCCGGCGCGGCGCAGCCTATCTGTTCCAGCGTAAAACCGGCGCCGTAGGCCTGGCAAACGCTGCGGCCAATCGTTTCGATGCTTTGCCAAACCTGCTGACGAACTGCGGCGTCGAAGGTTCTGACGGTGCCGGTCATGGTAACGTCACCGGCCAGCACGTTGAAGGCCTGGCCGCCATGAACAGTGCCAATGGTCAGAACTGCGGTCTGCGTGGGGTCAATCGAACGGCTGACCACGGTTTGCAGGGCCGTCACCACCTGGGCCGCCGCCACAATGGCATCAATGCCCTCGTGGGGCATGGCGCCATGACTGCCGCGGCCGGTGACTGTCAGGCGAAATTCGTCGGCCGCGGCCAGCAAGGGGCCAGCCTGAACGGCCGCCTGTCCAAAGGCAAACTGGTTCCAGAGATGCAGACCAAAGGCAAAGTCTGGCGCGGGCTGCTGTAAGACGCCGTCGCGGATCATGGCCATGGCGCCGCCCAGGCCTTCCTCGGCCGGCTGAAAAACCAACTTGACGCGGCCAGCCAGGCGCTGGCGCTGGCGGCTGAGCAGCGTGGCTACACCCAGGCCAATCGCGGTATGGCCGTCATGCCCGCAGGCATGCATGACCCCCGCGTGCTGCGAACGATAGGGCGCGTCGCTGATCTCCTGAATCGGCAGGGCATCCATGTCGAAGCGAAGCAGCACGGTTGGCCCATCGCCAGCGCCATCCACAATCCCAACGACGCCGGTGCGGCCAACGCCCTGCTGCACTTCGATGCCCAGGTCGTGGAGATGGCGGGTGACGATGCTGCTGGTGCGCGTTTCCTGAAAGCCAAGTTCGGGGTGCTGGTGGAAGTCACGTCGCCAGGCGATCAGTTGAGCCAACATGGCGTCGGCTTGCGCGCGAAAGTCGGACATCCGGGCCTCTCCCGGCAGCAAGAATGCTGCGAATCCAGGGGCAATGGCGCTGCGGGCGTACAGCGCAACAAGAAGGATAGGTCTCACGCCTGTCATTATTGTAGCATGGCGCTGGCGCAAGATCAAAATACAAAAGACGGGTCGGCGCTCAACGGCTGACGAGTTGGTACACGTTACCACGGCCCAAATCGGCCACGTAAAGTTCTGCGTTTTCGTCTTCGCCGAATGAACTGATGTAGAGACTGGTGGAAAAAACGCTGACGGGCGGCTCGATGCGGTCGCTGGCGCCGACCAGCGCCCAGATGCTGCCGCTGCAATAATCACCGTAGAAGTAGACGCCGTCCAGGGCTGGGATGGCAGCCCCGCGATAGAGATAGCCGCCGGTGATCGAGCAATTGCCGCCGTTGTGATCGTGCTCGGCAACTGGTATTTCCAATCCCTGTCGGTTGCACCCCGATTCAGATTCGAAACAGTGCAGGCCCTCCATAATGGGCCAGCCAAAGTTCAGCCCGCCGTTGGGATAGCCCTTCTGCTCGGCCGCAACCCGATCAATCTCCTCGTAAGCATCCTGGCCCACATCGCCGATCCAAAGATCGCCCGTGGCCCGGTCGAAGCTGAAGCGCCAGGGGTTGCGCAGGCCGAGCGCCCAAATTTCGGGCGCGACGCGCTGCCCGTTCCAGGTTTGGTTGACCCACGGGTTGTCTGCCGGCGTCACGTAGGGTTTGCTCAGATCGCTCATCACATCCAGGCGCAGCATTTTGCCCAGCAGCGCGCGGGGGTTTTGTCCGTTCTTATAAACATCATTGGCCCCGCCGCCGTCACCGGCGCCGATCCACAGGTTGCCATCCGGCCCGAACGCGACCATGCCGCCGTTGTGATTGGGCGCGGGCTGGTCAATGCGCAGAATGCGGAAGGCGCTGCCCGCATCAGCGCGGTTGGGATCATCGGTGACGCCGTAACGCTCTACGATCGTGTCGCCCTGGCGGTTGGTGTAGTTGACGACGAAGAGGCGGCTGCTGGCAAAATCGGGCGCAAAGGCCAGGCCGAGCAGGCCCTGCTCGCTGGCGCTGCTGCCCACGCGGCTGACGATATCGAGAAAGGGCGCGTCCAGCAGGCGGTTTTCCTGCCAGATGCGAATGACCCCGCGTTTTTCCACGATGAAGAGGCGGCCGCTGCCATCGCCAGCATGGGTGACGAAGACCGGTTCGTCCAGTCCTGTAATCAGCGTCTGCAGGCCCAGCCCCAGGCCGTTGAGCTGGCCTGCGATCATGGGCAAAGGATTGGGGGTGGCTGTGGCAGGTCGCGGCGGCGCGGCGGTTGCAGTCGGCGCAATGGGGACGACGGTTGCAGGCGCCGGGGCGTCAGTGGCGGCCGCGCTGGTAGGCGCGGTCGTGGCTGCCAGGGTTGGCAGCGGTGGGGCGGTGGGGGTCGGCGCTGCGGGGGGAGTCGAGGCGCCGCCGCAAGCGGCCAGAATCAGGCTGGCGCTCAAGGCGAGCATGGCCAGGGTGGCCCGGCGGCCGACGAGTTGCCGGGCGGAAAGGACGACAAAGAGATGTAGTGGGAAGGACATGATGATCTCCAAACTGTGATCGGAAACGGTTTGTGCGCCGGCTTGGTTCGTGATGGGAACCGAGCCGGCATCCCTGGCGACAGCGTCACCCGAACAAAGGGGATGATACCACAACTGCGGCGTAAGCGTAAGCGTC
>JAYRVL010000801.1:0-5482 GCA_041918575.1 Anaerolineae bacterium
GACCTGGTTCAACAGCAGCCAAACCTTGAGTTGGGTCATCGAAGACGTATCGGGTGTGTGGGGCTACAACGCAGCCTGGGACGCGCTGCCGCCCGGCCCCCCGCCGCTAGTTTTGCAAACGACCGGCTCGACCGACTTCAGCGGGCTGGCGCCGGGGCAGCACACCCTCGCCATCCGCGCCTGGGACCTGGCGCCCACGCCGCACGAACGCCTGGCGGAATTTGGCTGGTTTGGTTTCGATCCTATCCCGCCCACCGCGCCGGCCATCGAAGTGGATTGCAGCGAACATGGCCGGCTGCCAATAGGAGCCTCCTGCCGCGACCCCCTGTTCCGCTGGCGCAGCATCGAAGAGCACTCCGGCCTGAGCGGGCCGGAGGCCGGCTATCGCTTCACCTGGCGCCGTGAAGGCGAGCCGCAGCCGTTCACCCCGTGGCAGGACAAAGATTTCTACATGCCCCAACTCACAGCGCCGGGCCTGTTCCAACTCGATGTGCAGGCCCGCGACCTGGCCGGCAACGAATCGCCCACGAGCAGTTTGGCTTACCACCTGGGAGACTACGTCTGGGATGATCGCAATGGCAATGGCATCCGGGAGACGGGCGAAGCCGGCATCCCCGGCGTGCTCGCTAAACTCTACGCCAACACCGATTGCAGCGGCGTGGCCATCGCCGCCTATACCACCAGCGCGGACGGCTTGCTCCTCTTCACCGACCTGACGCCAGGCCCTTACTGTGTGCAGATCAACGAAGCGAACTTCAACCCTGACGGAGTACTGGCCGGCTGGCAGAGCAGCCCCCAAAACCAGGGCGATGACGATACGCTTGACTCGGACGGCGATGTCGTCACCCATGCCGCCACAGCCGCGGTGACCGCCAGCAACGTCACGCCCGGTCTGGACTTCGGCTTCTGGCGCGCGGGCTGCCTGGGCGATTTCATCTTCCTCGATCCCAACACCAACGGCATACAGGATGGCTGCACCGATCCGGCCGACCCGTTCAGCTGCACAGAACATGACGGCATCGCCGGTGTTCCGGTGTACCTGACCGGCCTGGGTGGGCTGACAGCCACCGTCGTCAGCAGCCTTGACCCGCCCGGCCTCTACCGGTTCGACCAGCTCTTGCCCGGCGTGTACACCGTAGCCGTGCCGCCCAATCCGCTGCCCCACCTGTGGTTGACAACGCCCGCCGAACGCACGCTCACCCTGGCCCCGGGCGCCTGCGAACGCCAGCTCGACTTCGGCTTTGTCAGCCCCGCCGGTCTGACCCTGCAAGACCTACACTTGGCCTGGGTTGGCTCCAATGCCTGGATCACCTGGCAAACCCTGACGGAAACAGGCGTGACCGGGTTCGACCTCTACCGTGCGCCGGCGCCCCAGGCCCAACGCACGCGGATCAATGCGGCGCTCGTTCCCGCGCACGGGCCAGGCCAGCCCTACGGCCTGGAGGATACAACCGTGTGGTCAGGCGCGGAGGCGTGGTACTGGCTGGTGATCCAACCAACGGACGAATGGCTTGGCCCCTGGCGGCTGACCTCACGCAGCGGCAGCCAGCGCTTTCTGCCGCTGCTGCGCATTGGAACACCCTGACGCCATCTGCTGTGACCGTTTTGTAGGCTTTCTGTCCTTGACAATCCTTGACCTGTCACGTATACTCAGGCCGTCGTTGCCAAGACAGGCAACGCCTGATGAAGAAACAGGCCAGGAACGGTAGTAATAGGTCAACGTCCAGAGAGCAGGCGGTTGCTGCAAGCCTGCACGGCGCCGCGGCGTGCGCCTCAAGACCGAACTCGACCGGGAGCCGCGCAGATGATGAGGCGATGAGGCAATAGAACACGCCTTCTAGTCTGCGCCGCCACGCCAGCGTTATCGGGCGCTTGAGTGAGTGTCACGCACGGTGTGCATCGCCCGTCTGGCGGACGGGCGCAGCCCATGTCAGTGGCGCTAACCAGGGTGGTACCGCGGAGCGTCGCTTCGTCCCTGTCAGGGATGAGCGGCGTTTTTTTGTTCCTTGCACACGAGAGAAATCGAACACAGATCGGAGAACGACCATGAGCACACGCTATTCGCCGCAAGAGATCGAACCCAAATGGCAGCAGCGCTGGGAGGCGTCCGGCATCAACCGGACACGCGAGCTGACAGGCGCGGAGAACGCGCAGCGGCCCAAGTGGTATTTCCTGACCATGCTGCCCTATCCGTCCGGCGATTTGCACATCGGCCATTGGTTTGCCATGGCGCCGTCGGACGCAGCCGCCCGTTTCAAGCGTATGCAGGGCTACAACGTCTTCTTCCCCATGGGCTTCGATGCCTTTGGCCTGCCGGCCGAAAACGCCGCGATCAAGCGCGGCATTCATCCGGCCGCCTGGACCATGTCGAACATCGAATACATGCGCAAGCAACTGCGCTCGATGGGCGCCATGTTCGCCTGGGATCGAGAAGCCATCACCTGCGACCCTGACTACTACAAATGGACGCAGTGGTTGTTCCTGCGCCTGTATGAAGCCGAACTGGCCTATCGCAACTTCGCGCCGGTGGACTTCTGCCCACGCTGCAATACCACGTTGGCCCGTGAGCAGGTGTGGGGCGATGATCGCCACTGCGAACGCTGCGGCACGCCGGTGATCAAAAAGGAGTTGAACCAGTGGTTCTTCAAGATCACCGACTATGCCGAGGAACTGCTGGATTTCAGCCGTATGCAGTGGCCGGAACGCGTGCAGGTCTTGCAGACCAACTGGATTGGCCGCAGCGAAGGGGCACGCGTCACTTTTCAGGCGCAGGGCGGCGAAGCGATCGAAGTCTTCACCACCCGCCCCGACACGCTGTGGGGCGCAACCTTCATGGTCCTGGCGCCTGAGCATCCCCTGGTGGACACGCTGACCAGCGCTGAACAGGCAGACGCGGTGCAGGCCTATCGTTCCTGGGCCAGTCGCCAAAGCGAGATCGAACGCCTGGCGACCGACAAGGAAAAGACCGGCGTCTTTACCGGCGGTTTTGCCACCAACCCGGTCAACGGCGAGCGCATCCCGGTGTGGATCGCAGACTACGTGCTGATGACCTACGGTACCGGCGCGATCATGGCCGTGCCGGCGCACGACGAACGCGACTTCGCCTTTGCCAACAAGTTTGGCCTGCCCATCATCCCGGTCATTGCCCGCCCCGACGGCGTGAGCCGCAGCGTGGCCTGGAAGGATCACGTCGCGGCCGGCTTCGCGACCAGCCTGGCCGCGGCCGACATCGCCTTCAGCGAAACGGATGATGCGTATTATGTCACCTTGACGCCTGACCAGGTAGACGCCTACTTGGCCCTGGCGCAGCGGGTCAAAGCGCCCGGCAAGTGGCTGGATGTGGCCGGCAGCCGCATGGCGTTCATTTTCGATGATGCGATCATCGAATTGGACAGCGTGGCGGCCGACCAGGAAATTGTACGGCGCTGCCGGGCCATCGCGCCGGCGCGGGCGAGCCGAGTCGCCATTGCCATGCAGTTGCTGACAGACAAGGTGTTCTACCAGGATGTGCTGTTCCATGACTCGGCCCATACCATGATGAACTCCGGCGCGTTCAGCGGGACGCCCGGCGAGATCGCCAGAAAAAAGGTCAGCGCCTGGCTGGAGCAGCAGGGCATTGGCCAGGCCGCGGTGAATTATCGCCTGCGTGACTGGCTGATCAGCCGCCAGCGCATGTGGGGCGCGCCCATTCCCATGATCCATTGCGAGCGCTGCGGGATCGTACCGACGCCTTACGAGGACCTGCCGGTGCGTCTGCCGGCCGATGCGGAGTTTCTGCCCACCGGTGAAAGCCCGTTGAAGTTTCACAAAGGCTTTCGCTACGTCGCCTGCCCCAGGTGCGGCGGGCCGGCCGAACGCGAAACCGACACGATGGACACGTTCATGTGCTCGTCCTGGTATCAGTACGCGTATGTCACGCCGTATCACAAGGCCGGGCAGACCATTCAGCGCGATGATCTGCCCTGGGACGCGGCGCAGGGCGCGTACTGGCTGCCGGTAGATCAGTACACCGGCGGCATCGAGCATGCCAACATGCACTTGATGTACACGCGCTTCTTCACCAAGGCCCTGCGCGACATCGGCGTGGTCAATTTCGACGAACCGATGCTGCGTCTGTTCAACCAGGGCATCATTCTGGGCGAAGATGGGGAGAAGATGTCCAAGAGCCGCGGCAATGTGGTATCGCCGGATGACCTGATTGCCAAATATGGCGCGGATGTGGTGCGCGGTTACCTGATGTTCATCGGCCCCTGGGACATGGGCGGTCCGTGGAACAGCCGCGGCATCGAAGGGCTGCTGCGCTTTGTGCAGCGCGTCTGGAGTGTGGCGCTGGAGCCGTCGGAAAAACAAACCGGCGCCGGCGACATCAAGGAACTGCGGCGCAAGACCCATCAGACGATCCAGCGGGTGACGGAAGACATCGCGGCCTTCAAGTTCAACACGACGCTGGCCGGCCTGATGGAGTTCAACAATTACCTGATCAAAGCCAAAGAAACGGCCCTGTTCGGCAGCGAAGCCTGGCAAGAGGCCGTGCGCAGCTTGATCCTGCTGCTGGCGCCGATCATGCCGTTCATCAGCGAGGAGTTGTGGGAGCGCATCGGCGGCGCCTACAGCGTTCATCAGCAGGCCTGGCCGAGCTTCGATCCGGCCGTGGCAGCCGCGGACATGATTACCCTGGTGGTGCAGATCAACGGCAAGGTGCGTGAGCGCATCGAGGTGGCGGCCGGCATCAGCGAAGAAGACGCCCGCAGCGCCGCGCTGAGCAGCGACAAGGTGCAAAAGTGGTTGGAGGGCAAGCCGGTGCGCAAGGTGATCTACGCGCCGCAGAAGCTGATCAACATCGTGGTGTGATGGGTTTACACCAATGCGGCTTCGATGGCTTCGCTAATCGTGCGCACGCCGATCACCTCGATGGTCGCGGGGCTGGCGTCGAGTTTGCGCTGCGAATTGCGCGGTACCACGGCGCGCCTGAAACCCAGTTTGGCCGCTTCGTTCAGGCGTTTGCTGAGATGGCTAATGGCGCGCAGTTCGCCCGATAAACCCACTTCGCCCATGAGCACCACATCGGCCGCGACCGGCGTGTTCTTGTAGCTCGACGCCAGGGCGACGGCTACCGGCAGGTCGGCGGCCGGTTCCTCCACGGTCAAACCGCCCACCACGTTGACGAACACGTCTTGATCCGATAGGCGCAGCCCCACCCGCTTGCTCAGCACCGCCACCAACAGCAGAAGACGGTTGAAGTCAATGCCGTTGGTGGTGCGCCGCGGCATGGAAAAACTGGTCGCGCTCGCCAGAGCCTGCATTTCAACCAGCAGCGGTCGCGTGCCCTCCATCGTCACGGCAATGGCCGAGCCGGCGGCATTGGGCATCCGTTCAGCCAGGAAGACCTCGGACGGGTTCGTCACCTCGCTCATGCCCTGGCTGCCCATCTCGAACACCCCCACCTCGTCGGTGGCGCCAAAGCGGTTCTTCACCCCACGCA
>JAYRVL010000802.1:0-2168 GCA_041918575.1 Anaerolineae bacterium
AACGCGCCGGTGTCTTCGTAAATGCCAAGCAGCAGGCAGGTGGCCTCGATGATGGTCAGCCCAATGCGCTCGGCTTGCAGGCGCTCCACCAACAGGGTGGTGGTGGCGCCCACTTTGTCGCCGCTGAAGGTCCAGCCCGGCTGCAGTGTGGTTTGCGGTTCATGATGATCAATGATTTCGCCGGTGGTCTGACTGGACATGCGGCGCACGGGCGCGTAACTCTGCGCGTCTACCACCAGGGCATGGATGATCCGCTGCGGCGGCGCATCTGCGGCCACCACGAACGGCAGCGCGCTGCGATAGAGAGTGAGGAACTCGCGCACATTACGGTTCAACTGGCGCGGCAAAACAGGCACGGCCTGGGGGTTCAACCTCCAGGCTGCCAGCATGGACGCCAGGGCGTCGAAATCGGCATGTTCGTGGGTCAAAATGACCGTGAGACCGGTAGTCACGTGATGGCGCTCCCAACAACACGCAGGAATTGGTTGGCGTAAAACTCAGGTCATTATACCATGCGACGCCTCGTAGGCTCGCAATTTGGGATAGCGCCAGGCGACCCAACTGGTGAGGAGAACGGTGGCCAAGCCGCCGCTGACGATGGCAAAGGGGACGCCGAAGGCGCTGGCGACCAGGCCGGCCTCCAATTCGCCCAACTGCGGGCCGCCCATGAAGAAGATCATGTTGACGCCGGTCATGCGCCCGCGCAGATGGTCGGGCGTGAGCACCTGGCGAATGGCGCCGCGAATGACCGTGGAGACGGTGTCGGCCGCGCCGGTGAGGGCGAAGAGGAGGTAGGAAAGAACGAAATTGCTGGTCAGGCCGAAAAAGAGAGTGGCGACGCCGTAGATGGCGACGCTGACCAGGAGCACATGGCCCTGGCGCTTGATTTCGCCGCGGTACGAGGTGATGGCGCCGGCAATGATCGCGCCCACCGACTGGCCCGTGGAAAGCAGCCCGTAGCCCTCCACGCCGACATGCACGACATCGCTGGCGATGATGGGCAGCATGGTGCGCGCGGAGGAGAAGAAGGTCGCCAGGAAGTCGAGCAGCATGGTGCCCCAGATGATGCGCTGGCTGTAGGTGAAGCGCAGTCCTTCGGCCATGGCCGGCCAGCCCAGGCCCGCGCCGTTGGCTGCGGCGCGGCCGCGATAGCGCATCAAGAGCAGCGCGATGATCACCGCGCCGAAGGAGACGGCGTTGGCCGCGTAGACCCAGCCGATGTTCATGGCCGCTACCATCAAGCCGGCCAGCGCGGGGCCGATCACGCTGCCGATCTGCCAAACCAACGTGTTAAGGCTGACCGCGTTGGTCAGATGCTCGCGCGGGACCAGGTTGGGTACCAGCGACTGCCGCGCCGGGTTGTCGAACGCGGCTGTGGCCGCGCCGGCCGCGGTCAGCAGGTAGATGGCGTTCACACTGGCCTCGCCGGTCAGGCTCAGATAGGCCAGCAGCCCGGCAAAAAGCGTGGCGGCGCTCTGCGTGACGAACAGTAGGCGACGGCGATCGAGCGCGTCGGCCAACATGCCGCCAATGAGCGCGAAGATGACGATGGGGATGACGCGCACCAACCCCAGCATGCCCAGGCCGAGCGCCTCGCCGCCCAGGGCAAAATCGCGGCCGAACAAATTCAGCGTATGGGTGCTGCCCCTGAGCAGTTCGTAAACGTGCCAGTTGACGGCCGTCAGTTGCATCTGCGAGCCGATGGTGGAGACCAGCATGCCGGTCCACAACAGGCGGAAGTCGCGGTGGCGCAAGGCCGCAAAGCGCGGCGGTGATGTTTGCGTGATTGTCATGGGCGTAAGGCCATGCTAATAGTTGACCTCACGGCTGAGGGTGTGCAGGGCAAGCAGCGCGGTGCGCCCGACTTGCTCCAGCTTGGGCAGTTCGATCGCAGCGGGGGTATCCCGCGGGGTATCGGTCAGCGCGTCGGCGCCGTCCCAACTCAGGTACATGGTGAGCGCGCTGCGGCCGCCGAAGCCGGGCGGCGCGGGTTGGCCGAAGTGGGGATCGCGGCCGCGCGTGGTGGCGGCAACGCCCAGGCGGCCGGCCGCATCCTGGAAGAGCTGCACCAGGCGGAAGCTGCTGCCCTGACCCAGGAGCAGCGCGCTGCCACTGCCGCCGCCCACGCCGCTCAATTCGATCACCGCCTCGATGTGCAGGGAGCTGAA
>JAYRVL010000803.1:0-2109 GCA_041918575.1 Anaerolineae bacterium
CATTCTCGACTCACACAAAGACGCCAAGACACAAAGATGTATTCTTTTCTTTGTGTCCTTTGTGTCTTGGTGTGAGACTCCATCCTCGACTCACACAAAGACGTCAAGACACAAAGATGTATTCTTTTCTTTGTGTCCTTTGTGTCTTGGTGTGAGACTCCATTCTCGACTCACACAAAGACGCCAAGACACAAAGATGTATTCTTTTCTTTGTGTCCTTTGTGTCTTGGTGTGAGTGATTGGATTGCGGGTTGGGGGTGAAACTACCGATGCAGATCGAGATTCGTGATTTGACGACCTACGACGAGTTCGTGCAAGTGCGGGTGATTCAGCAGCGTTGTTGGGGTTTCACCCAGGGCGAAGGGCTGTATGTGCCGCTGCTCAACACAGCCGCGACCAGCGGCGGTACCGTGATGGGCGCGTTCGACGGCAGCCAGATGATCGGGTTCCTCTTCGGCTTCCTGGGGTTGCACGAGGGTCGGCGCCTGAAGCTCTGTTCGCAGACAATGGGCGTCCTGCCGGAGCACCGCGGGCGGGGCGTGGCTGCCAGCCTGAAATGGGCGCAGCGGGAGCGTATGTTGGCGCTGGGCATTGGCCTGATCACCTGGACGTTCGACCCGCTGGAGGCGCCCAACGCCCGCTTGAATCTGCACACCCTGGGCGCCACGGTGGCAACGTACTTCCGCAACCTGTTTGGCGAGAACTTTGGCGAACTGGGCCGCGGCCTGCCCAGCGACCGCTTGCAGGCCATGTGGTGGATCAGCAGCGAGCGCGTCAACCGCCTGGCCGCGGGCGCAATTCTGCATGCCGAACCGTTGGCCGGGCCGCAGGCCAACCCCTGCGCGGGCGAGGGCCTGGGCCGGCGCATCGTGCGGACGGACCTGGACCTGGAGACGGACGTGGTGCATGTGGAGATTCCGGCCGACATCCAGGCCCTCAAGCGGGCCGACCTGGCCCTGGCGCTGGACTGGCGCCTGCAGACGCGTCTCGTCTTCGAGGCCTACCTGGGCCGCGGCTACATCGCCAGCGACCTCCTGCGCCTCCCCGCGCCGGGCGGGACGCAGGTACACTATCGGCTGCAGAAGGAGTAGCCCTGATTGCAGAAGAAAAGACGACCGCGGCCGTCGCATGAACATCCATGCCGGCTTCAGCGCTGATGGCATCCATTGGCGCATCAACCCGCAGCCGATCGAGTTCCGCTGTCATGATGCGGAGATCGGCGCGCTGGCCTACCGCTACGATCCCCGCGTCTGCTGGGGTGTGCTGACATCCTGCAACGGCTTCGTCTACAGCTTCGGCGCAGCCCTGCTCGATCTCGACCAGCCCTGGAAGGTGATTTACCGCAGCGCGCCCTACCTGCTCTCGCCGCAGATGCAGTACGAATGTGTCGGCGATGTTCCGAGTGTCGTTTTCCCCTGCGCCGCGCTGACCGACGCCGCGATCGGCCGGGTCGCCATTTATTATGGCGCGGCCGACACCGTCACCGGGCTGGCCTTTGGCTATCTGCAGGAGATCGTGGCGTTCCTCAAGGAAAACTCGCAGGTGTGATTCGCGTCGCCGCGAACGTCACATGTTGGGGGACAGGAGCGGCGGGCGGGACGCCCACACCCCCAGGCCGTGACGCTCTGCGTCGCCCGTCTCCAATCCAAGACCCCGTGTGGTATAATAGGCTGCCTGTTCGGCAGATGCTATGCCGCAGGTACACAAACCAAGAGAGGATCAGCAAAAAATATGGCGAAGCAGTGGAGCACCCCCCCGGCAATGCAGATTGGTGCCAAGAAGAGTTATTCAGCGACGATTGTGACCGACCGGGGCACGATCGAGGTAGCCCTGTCCGCGCAGTACGCGCCTAAGACGGTCAACAATTTCGTTTTCCTGGCGCGCGACGGTTTTTATGATGGCGTCTCGTTTCACCGGGTCATCAGCAATTTCATGGTCCAGGGCGGCGACCCCACCGGCAGCGGGAGTGGCGGGCCGGGTTACCGCTTCGAGGATGAAACGCGCGGCAACCCACTCAAGCACGAGACCGGCGTCATCTCGATGGCGAACGCGGGGCCGAACACCAACGGCAGCCAGTTCTTCATCACCCACTCGCCGCAGCCGCACCTC
>JAYRVL010000804.1:0-8722 GCA_041918575.1 Anaerolineae bacterium
CTTCTCATTTCCTTCTCATTTCCTTCTCATTTCCTTCTCATTTCCTTCTCATTTCCTTCTCATTTCCTTCTCATTTCCTTCTCATTCCTTACCTTCGTTGAAGTATACCATACAGCCGCCCTACGCCGCCTCCGCGTACAGCTGGCGCTGCAGTTCCGCCATCGTTGTGCGGAACCGCTGCGGGTCGCCGCCGAAACGCCGCAGCACGCCCCGCGCCTCGCCCATCTCGCTCCTTCCAGACCAGGAACTGCGCAAAGTCCTCGTAGGGGATGATGGCCGCTTCGGGCCGGCTGCCGCGCGTGAGCACGTAGGGCACATGATTCTTGACGACCTCGTCGAGGATGGTGCGAAATCGGCGCTGCAAGTCGGTGACGCCAATGATTTGATGCATAGCTGTCTCACTTTGAATAGCACTACAAAGTTTGCTATGAATTATAACACGGCGACGCCGTTGCGCCGCATCCGCGTACAGTCGGTGTTGCAGCTCGGTCAGCCGGCGGCAGCGTGTTTGGCGTGACCGCCTTCGCCATTCCCGCCTTCCCTGCCTGGGCATCGCTGACCCCGCCGGTCCCGGCCGGCAACCCACGCGTCGCCAGCGGCCCGCCCGGCGCCTACACTGGTCAGGGCACCGCCGCGTTCCGGCGCTCCTACCTGCCGCTCGTGGTCTCCGTCACCTGAGATGACATTTTTACCCCTGAAAATATCAATGTGTTGACAAAATTTCCGGTTTCTGATACGACCAAGTCATCTATACTAGTGTTGGCCTTTGTGAGAAAGGGCGTCGCCTGATGTTGGAGAAGACTCTGACCACCGCACAATTGCCGATCTGGGCTGAGGAATACGCTCATTCGGTAGCCTCGGTCTATCATCCAGACTGCATCATTCTGTTTGGATCGGTCGCGCGCAATATCCAAAAACAGGACAGCGACATTGACGTCCTCGTCATCGGCGGCGATCTGCCAATCAACTATCGCGAGCGCTTCCGCCTGCTCATGCGCCTGCGCCCACAACTTGCCCCAGTCCAGGTGCAAACCTTCACCCGCGCCGAATGGGAAATGATGATGGCCGACAAACACGTCACCGTCCTGGAAGCCCTGAGGGACGGCAAAGCGCTGCACGGACAGAGGCTGTTCACCCAATGGCGCCAGCAATTTCGGCACTGGCAAGACCTCGGTCTGCGCCGCACCAACTGCTCCTGGGTGATTCCACCTGCCCTGCGATTGGCAGAAGAGTATCATGCCACAGAAGCCGCCGGCTGAGTGACAGGTTGGTGCGCGCGATTCTGGCCTGACTTGCCGCGGCGATCTGCACGCGAAGCGTTACACGATCCATCACTCGACGCGGCGCTTTCTGGAACATCAGTTCGTCAGATGGCAATAGCCTGGCCAGCGACTGCACAGCGCTTGTCTACAACTGCCTGGCGTGCAGCGTTGCAGCCAGTCAGGCCTGCCGAGAGTGTGGATTGCGAATTTGATTTGACATGCTTGCATCATCTGGTATGATTGTGCTCATGATGCCGTATCACTGCGACCCTGGCTGGCGTGTTGGACAATAACAGATGCGAGAAGAAATCTGACCATGAATACCTATCAAATGATGTACAGCGCACGGATTAGTCAGGAAATTGAACAAACACCAGAAGAGTATCTGCCGCTCTTGTTGGAGATGATTCATCTGTTTCGTCGAAGCATCACCTTGAAATCAGCAGAAGAGAGTTACCGGCAAGGATGGCAAGAGGCCTTAAGAGGCGAAGTCCTACCTGTAGCTGAATTGTGGGCGGGGATTGATGGCTGACAGCACATCTAGGCCCGTCGTACAATTTACGCCGGAGTTCAAACGCAATCTCCGTACGCTTGCCAAAAAATACCGACATATCCGCGATGATGTTGAGCCAATCATCGCCCAACTGCAAGACGGGCTCATGCCAGGCGAGCAGATACCTGGCATTGGTTACACGGTTTTCAAAGTGCGTGTGTCGAATCGAGATAGCGCCAGAGGAAAAAGTGGTGGATATCGAATCATCTATTACGTGAAGACCGTGGCAGAAATCATTTTGGTGACCATCTATTCCAAGACCGAGCAGGCCGATGTTTCTGCGGCCCAGATTCGTCGTATCGTGGGCGGTTTCAAGAGCG
This sequence comes from Anaerolineae bacterium, assembly GCA_041918575.1. Taxonomy (GTDB): domain Bacteria; phylum Chloroflexota; class Anaerolineae; order SSC4; family Amarolineaceae; genus Amarolinea. Next base: position 2,136 of record JAYRVL010000804.1, read on the forward strand.
AAACATAGACGCACCTCCAGCGAATGGCGCGCACGCCCGACGAACGAAATTTGCGTGCCAGCCAAACATCACCCGATTATACGATTTCTAAACGCTTCTTTGCTATATTGCCCCAGGCAGAGCGCAGCATTGCGCTGTGCAGATACGCGCGCTGGAGGTGATTTCCGATGAATCCATTATTCAACCGCCCCCCTGTGTTTTGCCTGACCCTAGGCCTGCTGGCGCTGATACTGCTGGCGCAGCCGACCGTTGCCAGCCCGATAAACGCACCCCAGGCTCCCAATGTCATCATCGTGGAGGGTGGCTGGACGTTGATCCGAACGGTCAGCGCCGCCAATCCGATGGCTGCCCACTACAACCCTCTGGACGGGCTGCTCTACTATGCCAGGCGGCCGGGGAGCGGCGGCAGCCTGAACCGCATCAACGCGGACGGCACGCTAACTCAAATCGTGAGCGCAGACCGCCCGGCCGCGGTCGTGGTTGATCCGACCGATGGCGACATTTTCATCTCGGAAGACTACGGCGGCAGTCTCTTTCGCAGCGCCTTCGGCAGCACGACGCGCAGCACGTGGGTGAGCGGCCTTCACAGCGGCGATGATGACCCGGTGGGCATGGCGATTGCCCCGGTCAACTACACCGGCCCCATTGTCAGCCCCGGCCAGGCCCTGGTCGTTGATCGCGGCTATAACGGTCCCGACGAGATCTGGCGTTGGTCGTCCGCAACCGCCGAGGGTGAGGTGCTGGTCTACACCGATCCCAGCGGCAGCGGCGTCCTGGTTGACCCGGTGGATATCGCGATCAGCGATGCGTCCATCTACTTGGTTGATACCAAAGAAGCGGCCAACGGCGCCATCTACCGCCTGGATGCCGGCCCTGTCCTGACCCTGATCGCAACCAATACCCCCATCGCCGAACCGGTCGGCATCGTCGTTGACCCACTGAACGGCGACCTCCTGGTGCTCGACGGTGGGGCGGACAAGGTGCTGCGGGTACACCTCAGCCCCGGCGAGGCGGTCGGCGACGTGACCGAAGTGATAACCGGTTTCAGTGGGTTGCTGTGGGCGGGCATTGACATCACCGCCAACGGCGATGACCTCTTCATCACAGACCACAGCGGCAACCAGGTCTACACCTTTCACCGCGGCAACGTGTTCACCTTCGATAAAATTGCCCTGCCTCCTCAGTGGACGGTCGCGCCGCTGCAGCCCGGCGGCATCCCGACCGGCAGCATGATCCAGCGCTACCTGCTGCGCTACTACTACGGCAGCAGCCTGGTCAACCCGCCGCCGCTCACCATCTCCATCTCCGACACCCTGCCTGCGCCCCTGGCCTTCCAGGGCGAAACTCACTATCCCGCCATGAACTTTGGGCAGGCCGGGTCCACCCTGACCTGGCAGACGCAGCAGCCGGTAGCGCGCGGCGAAGTCGGCCAGATCGAGGTCGCCACCCGCTACGACAACCCGCAGCCCGGCCAGGTGTTGACGAATACGGCACAACTGCACGCCGGCGCTCACGATCTGAATGCGCTGGCGGCGACGCAGACGCCGATCTACGCGCCCCTGTTCGTATCCCCTGGCAATGGTGAGATGTGCGCCGGCGATTACGAGATACACGGGCAAGCGCAGCCCAACATGACCATCCACCTGCTGATTGACGGCAGCCCGGTCCTGCAAGTACAGGCCGATGCCGCCGGCCTCTTCTCAGCAACGCAAACCTACAGCGGCGCCGCGCCGATCCTCCTCACCGCGCAGGCCTGCGCGCCCGGCGGGCTGTGCAGCCCGCTCAGCGCGGCCATCTCCATCACGCCGCCGCAGTCCTTCTGGTGCCCGCAGCACTCCACGTGGCAGGGTACGCCGACTGTCGGCCCGTTGGCAGGACAGCACTTGACCTTCTACTTCCGAAACAACAGCGGGCAGTACGGCACGCAGAGCTGGCGCATGCGTGGCGTTTACGGCTTCTGGAACACCACTCTAGCCCTACGCGCCTGCAACTGCCCGGCCTCCTCCGGCGTCACCACACCGCCGAGCAGCGTCTGGATCATCGCGGATGGCGTGCGCTATGACCCCACCGGCGTCTATCCCGACTTCACCTTCGCGGTCACCGGCGGCGCGCATACGGTGGTCTTCTGGGCGCAGTGCGGCGCCAACCTGGTTTCCTCGGCGGGCCACATTCTGATTGACCCGGATGGCTATGTGTTCGACGTGATCCAGGGCTTCGACCCGATCACCCCCACCCTGCACGCAGTCGCCGGCGTCACCGTCACGGCCTATATGTCGAACACAGAGTGGGGCGGCTGGGTGCCGTGGCCCGCGCATCTGTACAACGACCAGGTCAACCCGCAGGTGACCGGCGCCGATGGCTACTTCGCCTTCTTCACTCCGCCCGGCTCTTACTACTTGCAGGTGGATGGGAAGGCGGGGTATCAACCCTGGCGCAGCCCGGTCATCCAGGTGGTGGACGAGATCGTGCATGTCAATGTACCCTACACGCCGCTGCCGCAGACGCCGCTGAGCGCTGTGCTGCTGGCGGCCGCCGGGCTACAGCCGCAGACGGTGACGGTGACGGTTGGCAGCGCGGTGCAGTGGCTGGCCGAAGTGGATGGGTTGATTCCGGCCGCGGCGCTGGCGCAGCAGCACGAAAATCCGAGCCTGCATCCGCTCAGCGCGCTCAATCCCATCAGCAGCACCCTGGGTTGGGACGGCGGCATGATGGCGCCGGGGCGCGTGTATCAACGCCAGATGACGGCAACCGGTCTCTACGCCTACACCGATGGGCTGGGCCATCCGGGCCAAGTCTGCGTGACCCAAATCGAGGATGTCAACCACGATGGGGTCGTGGACCTGCTCGATATTCAAGCGGTCGCCTCCGCCTGGGGCACGGTCAACCCCACCCTGGATATGGACAATGACGGTGACGTTGACATTGTGGATATCACGCTCGTCACCCGGCGCTGGGGATGGAGCTGCCAGGCATAAGAATTCGATTTTCGATTTGATCTACTGCAAGCGGGAATAGGTAACTGCTCAGGCGGCCCCCCCTACCCCCCAATCCTGGGGGGAAAAGCATTCGGCTCCCCCAGGATTGGGGGCAGGGGGGCACTCCGGGCGCTATCGAGACCATTCTCACTGCCTGGCTGAGCAGTTACGCCCGCTTGCAGTATGACTAGACCAATTGCGCCCTTTGGTGGTAAAATGGTCTGGGTGGCGCACCTGGAGAGATGAACGGCCATAGTCTTCTGCTGTGGTCACACCTGCCAAACACGGCCACTAAGAATCGCGTAAGAGAATCGAGATTAGAGAAGAGAATAGACAAAAGAAAGGAAAGCATCACTCATGACCCTTCGACGACGAAGCCTACGTGTGATCCTGTCACTCCTCCTGCTCACCGCCTTCGCAACTCCAGCGTTCCCCTCGGCAGCCGCCCTGCCGTTGGAAACAGCCCCCGCCGACAACACCTACCAGACCCTGCCTTTCACGCAGGACTGGAGCAATACCGGCCTCATCACCGTCAACGATGACTGGTCGGGTGTGCCGGGCGTGCTTGGCTACCTGGGCGATTATCTGCCCACGACCTCGCCCACCGCAATTGATCCCCAAACCATCATCACCGACACCACCTTCACCGCGATTGATGTGATTGCCAACCAGAGCAATCCCAACACCCTCACCAGCGGCGGAGTGGCCGAGTTCGAAATCGCCAATCCGGTCGTGGCCCTGCAAGGCTCCGGCATGGCCGATGCGCCCTTCCTGCTCTTCCACATCAACACCACGGGCCTGGGCAACATCCGGGTGCAGTACAACCTGCGTGACGTGGATGGCTCCGCGGATAACGCCGTCCAGCCGGTCGCGTTGCACTACCGCGTGGGAACCAGCGGCAATTTCACCAACGTACCGGCCGCGTTCGTGGCCGACGCCAGCACTGGCCCCAGCCTGGCTACCCTGGTAACGCCGGTTGACGTCACGCTGCCTGCCGCGGTGGACAATCAGCCGCAGGTGCAGTTGCGCGTCATCACTTCCAACGCGGTCGGCAGCGATGAATGGGTTGGCGTGGACGACTTCACCGTGACCGCCGGCCCGCCGGCCACCGACCCTGACCTGGTCGCAGTCAAGACCGGCCCGGCCGCGGCCGCGACCGGCGTCGAGATCGTCTACGACCTGCAGGCTAACAACATCGGCGCCGGCGCCGCGGCCGGCGTGACCATCAGCGACACCCTGCCCGCCGGCTTTGGCTACCTCAGCTTCACCAGCTCGATCCCGGTCACCATGACAGATAACACGCCGCCCAGCCTGGCCTGGGATGTGGGCGACATTGCCGCGGGCGCGGGCGTCACCATCGCTCTGCACGTTACCACCGCAGGCGCCGGCACGGTGACCAATACGATGGAAATCACCACCACGACCGCGGGCGACCCGGCAGGCAACAACGACAGCAGTTGGCAAACCACCATCGGCGCGCCTGAGCTGGTGGTTGACAAGCAGGCCCCGGCCGTCGGCGTGATCGGCGAGTCGCTGACTTACACCCTGATCGTCAACAATCAAGGCTCGGCCGCTGCGGCCGGTGTGACCGTCACCGACACCCTGCCCATCAGCACGACCTACGTGTCGGACGACAGCGGCGTGACGCCCACCAATCCGAGCGCAGGCGTCTATGTCTGGAACCTGGGCGCCCTGGCCGCCAACGCCAGCCTTACCTTCCATGTCACGGTGGCGACCGACGCCGGCATACCGAACGCCACTAATCTGATCAACCAGATGGCGGCCAGCACCACCACGCCCGGCGATAATGAGGCGGGCAACAGCGACCAGGCGACGACCGGCATGTACCGGCTGGTGTCCATCTACGACATCCAGTTCGTGCCCGATCCGGCGACGAACGGCAACTCACCGTACATCAACCAGACCGTGTGGACCGAGGGCATCGTCAGCGCGGAGCCGGGCGAGATTGACAACATCAGCCCCAACCGCACGATGATCATCGAGATGCCAGGCGGCGGCCCCTGGAGCGGTTTGCAGATCTTCAAGTCGGCCGGCTTCCCCGCCGCGCCTGAAGGCACACTCGTGCGCGTGCTGGGGTACATCAAAGAGTACTTCAACATGACCGAGATGGACCAGGGCGTGGGCGCCAACGCGTTCCAGATCATCAGCAGCGGCAACCCCGTGCCCGCGCCGGAGGTCACCACCACCGGCAGCCTGATCACCGCGGCCAACGCGGAGCAGTGGGAAAGCGTGCTCATCGAATTCCACGACGCGACCGTGGTCAACCCGGCCCTGGGCAGCGGCGAATGGTCGTTCGATGACGGCAGCGGCGTCACCCGCGCCGATGACCTGGGCAACAAGGACGGCGACATGACCTATGTCCCCGCCGCCGCCGACCACTACAACTACATCCGGGGCATCGGCTGGTTCTCGTTCAGCAACTACAAGCTGCAGCCGCGCTACAACCCGGACATCGGCCTGGATGTGGACCAACCGACCATCTCCAAAGATGCGCCGGCGCTGGTGGCCCCGGGCGGCCTCTTCACCTACACCGTCACGGTCAAGAATGAGCTGGGCTACCTGCTGACCGGCCTGGTGATCCAGGATACCGTGCCGGCGGACACTACCTTTGCCTACGCGCTGGACGGCGGCAGCGAAAGCGGCGGCGTCGTCACCTGGAACGTCGCCAGCCTGCCCTACTTGAGCACGGTCAGCGTGCGCTTTGCTGTGACCGCCACGGCCAGCGTGACGACTGTGATCAACAGCAGCTACGGCGTCAGCGCCACCAACTTCGTGACGCCCACCTTTGGCGCGCCGCTGGCGACTGTCGTTGACAGCGCCATGCACATCAGCGCGATTCAGGGCGGTCGTCACGTCTCGCTGCTCAACGGCCGCACGGTAAGCGGCATCTCCGGCATCGTGACCGCACTACGCAGCGACGGCTTCAACCTGCAGGAGCCGGTGGCGCTGGAAGACGCCAATCCGGCCACCTCCGAGGGCATCTTCGTGCGCACCGGCAGCGCGCCCACGGTGGTGGTCGGCCAGTCTGTGCTGGTAAACGGCAAGGTCGAAGAGTTCCGGCCGGACACCAACAACCTGACCATCACGCGGCTGATCAACCCGACCGTGACCGTACAGAGCAGCGGCAACCCTCTGCCCGCGGCGATCATCATCGGCAGCGGCGGGCGTCAGCCGCCCACGCAGATCATCGAGGATGACGCCAGCAACGTGGAGACCGACGGCGTCTTCGATCCAGACAATGACGGCATTGATTTCTACGAAGCGTTGGAAGGCATGTTGGTGCAGGTCAATGACGCGGTGGCGGTGGGGCCAACCACGGCCTTTGGCGAAATCGCGGTGCTGGCAGACGGCGGCGCGGGCGCGAGTCTGCGCACGCCGCGCGGGGGCATCGTGATCCAAGCCAATGACTTCAACCCGGAGCGGATCATCCTGGACGATGTCATCACACCCAACCCGCCCGCGGTCAAGGTCGGCGATTCCTTCCCGGGCGCGGTTGTGGGCGTGCTCGATTACAGTTTCGGCAACTTCAAGCTGCTGAACACCGCGCCGCTGCCCAGCCCGCTGAGCGGCGGCCTGACGCCCGCCTCCACC
>JAYRVL010000805.1:0-3712 GCA_041918575.1 Anaerolineae bacterium
CCGCGTGGTGGTGGCCGGCGCTTGAATCGTCGCCAGATGTGTGATGTCGGCGAAGGTGCGCGACGCGCTCACCGCGGCCACGAGGTCGCCGCGGCCGTAATCAGGAGCAGCCGCCTGGCTGAGCGGCGGCGGTCCGCTCAGCGCCTGGTTCGATCTGCTGAGATCAACCACAAAGGTGCTGCCCCCAGGCGCGGCATACAGCGAACCTGTCAAGCTGAACAGCAGAACCAGGAGAAGAGGCACGAGCGACTGGCGTGTTCTGATTGACATCCGTGGACTCCTTGTGCTTTGTTTGTCACTTTGCTCGTCACTTTGCTCAATAAAGGGGTCTATGCTATGCTTGCCGGCAGGAGGGAATCATGACTGATTTGTTGGCGCGGCGTGAGTGGCTGGAAGGAAACGAAGCATGTGCGGTCGTGTCGGTGCGCTATGCTGAGACGGACTCGATGGGAATTGCTCATCACAGCAACGCGATCATCTGGTTCGAAGAAGGGCGCAGCAGCCTGATGCGCTGCGTGGGTTTCCCGTACAGCCAGTTCGAACAGGCCGGGTATTACCTGACGGTGGCTGAGGTGATGGCGCGCTACGTAACGCCGGCGCGCTACGAGGACTTGTTGGTCATCCGCACGCGCTTGGGTACACTGCGCAGCCGCGGCCTGCGCTTCGATTACAGGATCGTGCGCGCCCGCGACAGCCTGGTGTTGGCCAGCGGCTATACTCGCCATGTCTGTATTACCCACGCCGGACAGCCCACGCGTATTCCCGAAGCGGTCATGAATTACCTGACTCCGTATGCGCAACCTGCCCATGAATGAATTCACGGGCTGATCTAACAAACCCGCCGAAGTAGGTTGCCGCTAACAAAACTACTCCCACCGATCTACGAAATGACGCTGCACCACAAGCGCTGCGCCGTCGTCCTGTTGAATCGCTAACGCGCCCAAATCCCACCACTGCACAACGCCGCTCAGTGCTTCACCGTCGCGCAAGATCAGCGTCAGGGGGCGGTTATTCTCCTGCGCGTCCACCAACGCCGCGGTCAGCCCCTTACGCGGCCAATGTTGGCGCCAGCGCAGCTCCTCCGCCGCCACTCCGAAATAGACCGCCATCTTCTCCAGCAGTTGTTCGTCGCCGATGGACCGATAGCGCTGCTCGATCTGGCGATAGATGCCGGGTGCGATCCCTGTGTCCGTTTCGATCTGCCAGGGCGTCGGCCCGCCCTTGAGCGCGCGCAAGAAGCGCACATAGTCCCCCAGGCTCATGGTGTCACCGGCGTTGGGGGCTGGCGATAATAGGCAATGGCGAGTTTTTGGATGGTCGTCTCGGCGCCGGACGGCTCACGTACGGTGATGGCATACGGGCTGAATCCAATCACCTGGCCGGCCACGTGGCTGCCATCGAACAGCTTGAAGTCTACCAATGCGCCCTGCGCCTGCACGGTGGTCAGGTATTTGAATTCGAACTCATCCACCGATTCGGGCAGATACGGGCGCTGGCGTTTGCCTTTGGGGCGAGTGGGATGCTCCTCGACGATGCGCTTTTGTAAACTGCCCAGGAGCAGCGAGGCTTCACGGCGATTCATTTCACTGAGCGGCTTGCCCACTTCGGCTTCCAATTGGCCCTGATCCATGCCCAGGCGCGTGGCCAGGCTGAGCAAATGGGCGATCTGGCTGGCGCGCACCGGGCCGGGCACGGGCAATGGACGGCGCTCGGCGTCAGGGCGATCCCCGCGGTCAGGCCGGTCGCGGCGCGGTGCGCGACGATCAGCCCCAGGCCCACGCGGCGCGCCTGCGTCGGCCCGGGGCGCCCCAGGCGCGCGGTGGCCGTACACGCGCTGATTCTCAGGGGCCGCACCGATCGGCGCGGCAACCGCTTGTCCGGCAGGGGCAAAGGACGCCGCGCGCGGCGCGGCGCCCAGGGGAGCATCGGCTTCCTTGGGCAAAGGGGACGCTGGGGACGACGGATATAAAGGGGGTGAGGAGGGCGGAGAAGGCGGCGGCATAGGCGGCGGATCGGACTGAATCTTGATTTCCCACGGCTCGACATAAAGCGCCCGGGCAAGCCGATCAAGATCGGTCAAGGGGATCGAGCTTTCGCCCATCTCGTAGCGTCGTAGAACTTTGGTGGAGATGCCGGTCCGGCCGCTCAGTTCACCAATCGTCATGCGTTTGCGTTTGCGTACTTTCCAGAGATCTTCCATGATCTTTGCTCCTTTGCTCCTCGATCGCCTAACTAGAATATCAGCAAATGCCCGTGATGGATCAAGCGTCTGCACTCGTCTCGGTCGCGACGGCCGCCTGACCATCACGCACCATCAATTCAGCCACGATGGCCTCCGGCAGCGGCGGCAAGTCCTCCATACGGTTCAGGCCAAAATATTGCAGGAACTCGAAGGTGACGCCGTACAGAATGGGACGCCCTACTGCCTCCAAACGTCCCTGTTCTTCGATCAGGCTGCGGCTCAGCAAGGTGCGGATGACGCCGTCACAGTTGACTCCTCGAATTGCCTCCAACTGCGCCCGCGTCACCGGCTGCCGATAGGCAATCATGGCTAACGTTTCCAACGCGGCCGGGGACAGTTTCGGGTTGGAATCAAGCCCCAGCAGGCGCTCGATGGCCGGAGCGGCGGCCGGCAGGGTCGTGAGCTGCACCAGGTCGTTTTTGCGCTGCAAGCAGACGCCGCGCCCGCTCAGGCTCTTGTCGAGCGTCTGCAGCGCCTCTTCGATTTGCGCCGGTTCGACCAACAGCGCCGTTGCCAGCCGCGCCAGGGTGAGCGGTTCGGCCGCCACGAAAAGCAGGCTTTCGATCAAAACGCTGAGGTCTGCTGGCGAAATGCGGGGCGAGGATTCGATTTCGGTTGCCAAATCGGTCGCCATGTGGCTCAGCGCGCCGTGTCCTTTCCGATGGCGGCGGGTTCGATGTAAGGCGCATGGTCTATCTGCACCTCGACCTTGCCCAGACGCAGCCCCATGCGCTGTTCCACCACCTCACGCGTGACAGCCAGGATCTCTTCGGTCTTCATCGGCACTTCGATTTCTGGTGTGGTGCGCACGTTCAGTTTGATATCCACACTGCTGCCGTGCGCCTTGACCGCCGGGGTGACGCCAACTACATCGGCCAGTTGGTCAAGGTGCCAGGTGAGCCGGCGCGTGACCGAATCGGCGGTGAGGGTGGCGGCGCCGCTGCCGGTTTGCACCCGCACGGTCGCCGGCCGCACGCGCCTGATCTGCAGCCAGATGAAGGGAATCAGGAGCAGGGCCGCGGCCACGACCACCAACACCTGCCCCAGCCTGAACTGCGGCCCAAAATCAAAATAGGCTTGAGTCAGGGTCTCATTCAGGCTGCTGACGATCTGCTGCGCCAGGCTCAGGGCGCCAAAGGGAAACACCGCCCCGCCGAGCACGCAGGCAAACAGCACAAGACACAGTAAGAACATAATCAGACGATTCAGGCCATTCATCGCACACCTCGGTTCGTGTCCGGCGAACCAAAAACGGTTGCCGCTTTCATGTCATCTTTCTTGTCATTATACTCGACTTTCGATTTCACGTCTACCTCTGCGCCTGAGAAGCCAGCAGTTCCAAATGTAGCCTGGTTTTTTACCACAGAGATCACAAAGAACGCAGAGAAGTTGCCGATTTGCGTCTGATCTGCCGTTTCTTTGTGTTCTCTGTGCTCTTTGTGGTTGAATGTGTGCTACATTTGGAACTGC
>JAYRVL010000806.1:0-7441 GCA_041918575.1 Anaerolineae bacterium
ACACGCGTCCCTGCACGCCCTGCTGCGCCATATACTCAACCGCGGCCACCGGTGTGCGGGAATCGAGCAGGCCATAACTCACGCGCGAGTTGGGCAGGCGCGGGCGCACCCAGGGGCTGAAAAGCAGAGTGAGGAGGAGCAAAACGCCAACCAACAGGCGCGCCGCGCCCTGACCGCGTGGCGCGGGCGCTGCCGCGGCGGTCGGTCGGGCAGGCCATCGCCACTGCGCCAGGCAACCTGCCAATAGGGGCGGCGTAATCAAGGCCAGCCAGATGCCGTGCCGGCGGGCGCTCAGGCCGAGCGCGCAAAAACCGCCCCAGAGCAGGAGGTCGCCGATCCAGGGCCGGCCTGGCATGTAGACCAAGACGAGGAAGGCGAGCGCACAGAGCACGAAGAACGGCCGATCGGCGCCCAGGTTGATATCTTGCGCCTGCCATTCCAACGCCAATTGTTGAACGGCCGGGGCGCCCATGATGCCCTGCACCGTGCTGAAAACCCCGTAGCCGGCCGGGTTGGCGCCGATCGCCACGATTGTCAGCAGCAGGCAGACCAGAAGCGCGAACAGCCAGCGCTGTCCCACCGCGTGGGGCTGGCCAACCCAGGTGCGCAGCAGTCCTTCACCCAGGAAGAAGAGCAGCAGCAGCAGTCCCAACGGAAACGCGCCATGCAAATTGACCCACAGCGCCATGAGGAGAGGCAGGGGCCACAGCCACCGACCCTGCCCGCGAGCACGCGCTTGACTGAGCAGCCAGTAGAACAGGGCAAACAGAACGATGGAAAAGATCTGCGGGCGGGCCGCGCCAAAGCGAATGACCAACGCCGCAGCCAACAGGCTGGCTGCTGTTGCCAGGCGCGCGCTGCCGCTGCGCTGAAGCGCCAGGTGCCAGCTCAATCCACAGGCAACGCCCAGCAGAAGGCCGGTCATACCGATCAACAGCGCAGGGCCGCCGCTGCGATACAGCCCGTAGAAGATGACATCGGCCAACCAGACATTGGCGTAGCCGTATGGCGTTCCATTGGCCGTGAAAGAGTAGATATCAACCGTGGGAATCTGACCGGTCTGCACGATGACCTCGCCCACTTTGAGGTGCCACCAGACATCGAGGCGCTGCAGCGGCGTCAGAAAGGCAAGCCACAGCGGTGTGAGCAGCGCAATGGCTGCCCAGACCCTGTCCAGGGCGGTCAGCCGGGAACTGAGAACGGTGGTTTGTGTGGTCATTGGCGGCATCTCCAGAGAAATAGCATGGACGACCCCTGGTCGTCTTTTGACTTTCTTGCGACTTGCAGTAAAGTATCTACAAAATAAAAAATGATGTGACTGCTCAACCTGCCTGAATTCTGACACGATTTGTAACTGCTCAGCCAGGCAGTGAGAATAGTTTTGCAAACCACGGAGCAAGAATCCTGTACATCCCGTTCATCCTGTCCAAATCGGCCTGCAGGGTGAGCAGTTACAAAATGACGGATGTGCAAACCCAATTGTACCTCAGGGAGGCCTTAGAACGATAAGCATGACCACATATTCACAGACACTGTCAGATCCCACCATTGTCCCCGGCCAACCGCGCTCCAGTGTCCAGGTTCACCTGCCTGATGGGCGTATTTTCGCCGGACCGACCGGCGCCAGTCTCGAAGCCTTCATTCGACACGCCTGGTCCAGACGTCAGGCGCCGGTTATGGCGGCGGTGGTCAACGGGCATTTATCCGAGCTGAGCCAACCCGTCAACGAGGACATCCACGTGCAACCGGTGACCATGTCCGACAGCGACGGGATGCGTATCTATCAACGCTCGCTGGCGTTCCTGCTGGTGGCGGCGGCGCATGAGCTTTTCCCTGATGCACGGGTGTTGGTGGATCATTCCTTGACCATGGGCGGCCTGTTTTGCGAAGTGATGGGCCGTCCGCCCTTGAGCGCAGACGAAGTGGCGCAGCTCAATCAGCGCATGCACGAGATTGCTGCTGCCGATGAGCCGATCGTGCGCCGCAACGTGCCCGTCAGCACAGCCATAGCGATGTTCGAGAAGCAGGGCGACCAGGACAAGGTCAATCTGCTCAAATATCGGCGCAAGGAGTATCTGCCGGTCTACGAACTGCGGGGCGTGGTGGACTACTTCTTCGGCTATATGCTGCCTTCCACCGGCTATCTGCATCTGTTCGTGGTGCAGCCTTATCCTCCGGGATTCCTGCTGCGCTTTCCGCGCCGCCGCGCGCCCTATCAGTTGCCTGAGTATCAAGATTTCCCCAGGCTCGCGGCCGTCTTTCGCCAGCATCGCGAATGGATGGAAATCATGGAGATCGAAGATGTCGGCTCATTGAACAACGCAATTCAGGATGGACGCATGCAGGAGGTGATCCTGGTCAATGAGGCGCTGCACGAACAGCGCATTGCCCATATTGCGTATGACATTGCCAGCCGCAGCGAGCGCGTCCGCCTGATTCTCATCGCCGGGCCTTCCTCCTCCGGCAAGACCACTTTTGCCAAGCGCCTGGTTGTGCAGCTGCTGGCGCATGGCCTGCGCCCCTTTGCGTTGGAAATGGATAACTACTTTCTGGAGCGCAGTCTAACCCCACGGGACGCCCAGGGCAATTACGACTTCGAGTCGTTGGATGCGCTCGATCGGCGCTTGTTGAACACCCATCTGCTCGACCTGATGGCCGGACGTGAGGTGACGCTGCCGCGCTACAATTTTCGCAACGGTCAGCGTGAGGCCGGGCCTATCATGCACCTGCGCGACGATGTGGTGATCATTGCCGAAGGTATTCATGGGCTGAATCCCAACCTGGTGCCTGATGTGCCGCCAGAATGCATCTATCGCATTTACGTATCGGCCCTGACCCAGTTGAACCTTGACGACCACAACCGCATCCCCACCACGGACACTCGTCTGCTGCGCCGCATCGTGCGGGATGCTCAGTACCGGGGCTACAGCGCACAGTCAACCATTCAACGCTGGGAGAGCGTGCGCAGCGGCGAAACCACCTACATCTTTCCCTACCAGGAAAACGCCGACAGCATGTTCAATTCTGCCCTGGTCTACGAATTGGCGGTCCTCAAGCCCTATGTCGAGCCGCTCCTGCTGCAGATCGAGAGTAATGGGTTGGAATACGTGGAGGCGCGGCGCCTGCTGGCCTTCCTGCAGTGGTTTCTGCCTTGTCCAATCGACATGGTGCCCGACAACTCACTGCTGCGCGAGTTCATCGGCGGGTCCATTCTACAGGATTTCAGCGTGTTACCGTAACTGCTCAGCCAGGCAGTGAGAATGGTCTCGATAGCGCCCGGAGCGCCCCCCTGCCCCCCAATCCTGGGGGAGCCGAATGCTTTTCCCCCCACGGTTGGGGGGCAGGGGGGCCGCCTGAGCAGTTACGTGTTACCCACTTGATTGTGGTCCAAGAGGTGCGGCGGCCGCACTGCCGGCCTGCCGGCCTTTCGATTTTTGGGGGGGGATTGACAAAACGTTGCGCCTGGGCTAAAATGCAGACACGCTAGAACTATGCGAAATTCGATGTAAGCCGGGAGGGTAAAACATGGCAGACTCAGATTTGGACGCCGTCCAACCCAGTCTCTTTGCGCCGCCGCAGGAGATAGCGCCGGCGCCGCCCATTGTCCAGACGCCAACGTTGACCGGACAGTCGTCCCTGGCGGCAGCCATCACCGCGTTTCATCCACACATGGTGCGCCAGGGATTCGCCGACAACACCATCAAGTCGTTTCACAGCGATCTGCGCTTGCTGGGACGCCACGCCGGAGCCAGCCGGCCGCTCCAGCAGTTCAGCAGCGAGGTCTTGCAGCAATTCCTCTATTGGCTGGAGCACGAGCGCAAAGCGCCGTGCAGTTCCAAGAGCTACGCCCGCCGCCTGACCACGTTGAAGGTGTTCTTTGCCTGGCTGCGAGCCGCCGACGTCCTTGCCAACGATCCCGCAGTCGCCATCATTCATTTGCCAACCAGCACGGCCCTGCCGGTCGTCCTGTACGACAATGAGGTCAAGCAGATGCTGCAAGTCAGCCAGGACATGCTTTGGAAACGCAACAAGCCCGATGCACGCCCCTACGCGCTCATCAACCTGGTGCTGCAAACGGCCATGAAGAAGGGCGAAGCCATGCGCATCAAGCTCGACGACCTGGACATTGCCGATTCCCTGGGGCCTGCGGTCTATGTGCGTTATGACAACCCACGTTACCATGACAAAGAGCGCAAACTGGGTCTCAGCCCGAAGTTGGCGCCGGCCCTGCAGCAGTATTTGCGCGAATATCAGCCGAAGACATACCTGTTCGAATGCACATCGCGCAACCTGGAATATGTCCTGGGCGATACGGCCAAGATGGCCGGCCTGACCAAGCGCGTCTCGTTCGAAAGCCTGCGCTGGACCGCCGCGGTGCGCGACTTTCGCACGGGGATGCCGGCGGAACGTCTGCGCTTGAAGATGGGACTTTCAGAAATTTCATGGCGCGAGACGCTGGAGAAGATTCGCGTGCTGGCCGCGCCCGGTCTGTAAGTTTGTGCGCTGGCGCTCCAACTCGAACCCCGGCGCGGCTGACGGCGGCCGTTCAGCGCGGACTGTTCGGCAGGAAGGTGCGGAAGCCAGCCTGATACTGCTCATTGATCTCCGCATAGTCGCCGTTCCAACCGCCGCTGATGTAGATCATCGGCGCGACGACGGCTGCGCCCATCCCGCGCCACGCGCCAGACCAGGGCGACACGATGGACGACCAGGTCTGGGAAAAGGGATCGAAGCGCTCATGGTAGTCAACCGTTTCATCTGCACCTCCGAAGACGTAGAGCGCGCCGCTTTCCACCACCACGGCTGAGCCGCTGCGAGGGCTGTTCAGCGGAGTTCCCACCTTCCAGCCGCCGTCTTCCGGTTCACCGGCATCATTGAGTGTCAACAGATAGAGCGTATTGCGCGCTTGTGACCCATCGAATCCACCCACAATCACCAGGTGATCGGCGATGATCGCGGCGCCGGCCAGGGCGCGTGGTTCCGGCAAAGAAGGGCCGGCGCGCCAGGCCTGTGTGGCCGGATCGAAGATCACCATCGAGGCCACCACCTGCGTTCCATCCCAACCGCCCACAACAAAAAGCGCCGAAGCGGAAGCTGCCACAGCATGGGCGGCGCGAGGAATCGGCATAGCCGGCGCTTGCCCCCATGAATCCGCCACAGGATCATAACGAAAGGTGTCCGCGGTCAACGAGCCATCCGTCGCCATGCCGCCCGGCACATACACCAGGTTCTTCAATACTGCTGCCTGCACATTGACCAGCGGCCGCGGCAGGTTCGTGCGCGGCTGCCATTCGTTGCGCTCTGGGCTGTAAGCATCTACCGAGTCGGTTGCGCCAGTGGGGGTTTCGCCGCCCATCGCGTAGATCTGACCCCGAAAGGCCACCTGGGCATGACGCGTGCGCGGGCCAGGCAGCGACGCTCGCACGCGCCAGCGCGCCGCGTCCTGGCGATCGGGTAGGCCGGTTTGAGCCATCTGCGTCTCGCTGAGCAGGGGGCTGCCGGCCGTGCGCCCGCTGCTCACGGCGGAGCGCGCCCAGGGCAGGAGCAAAGCGGCCGTGAGCAGCAGCACGCACAGCGCGAGGTAAACGCGCTGTCCGCGGCCGATGGGAAGCGCCGACGCCCGGTCTGGTCGCCAATGGATCGGCGCCGCTGGGGCCGCCGATCCTGCAGCAGTCAACAGCGATATTTCAACCGCGGGCGGGCCATTCAACGTGAGCGCGGTTTGCATCTGCTCTGCCTGCTCTGCCTGCTCTGCCTGCTCTGCCTGCTCCGCCTGCTCCGCCTGCTCCGCCTGCTCTGCGCTCTGAGCGGCGCTCTGGCCCGCGCTCATCGGGGCCAGGTTGGCCTCTCGCACGTTGACCACGCCGCTGCGAATAGCCACCAGCGTCGCCTCCGTGCGGCTCTGCACCTGCAGCTTCTCGAAGATGTTGCGCAGGTGAACCTTGACGGTGTTCGGACTAATGAAAAGGGCGCGTGCAATCTCCTGGTTTGTCTTGCCGGTGGCAACCAGGCTTAGAATCTCGATTTCACGGGCGCTGAGCGGAAGGCGTTCGTCGGCTGGCATTGGTTCCGCAACATAATTTGCAATGGTGAGGCGTGGCAAGGGGACGGCAGATCGGGCATTGTCCCCCACAATCAAAGAACGTTGGAATGCGCATGCACCAGCACTCCAACGTTCAGCGCAGCAGTACCCCCGGAGGGACTCGAACCCCCAACCTACTGGTTCGAAGCCAGGCGCTCTGTCCATTGAGCTACGAGGGCCAGTGGCGCGATTCTAACACCGGCATTGGGGGCTGTCAAATTGATCGCGCCCCGCATCTATTGACAACTCTGTCACTTCCTGATACACTGCATTTGTGCAAAGAAACACAGACACTCCTGCGTCAACGCAAGAATACCTGTCCGTTTGACAGGTGACGATTGTGCAGCAGCCCTGGGCGCCTGACGCAGGCACTTGCACACGAATGCCCACAGTCCATCATGGAGGCACAGATGCCAAATCGAACAGTCTTGGATGCCAAGCGGCTTGGAATCTACAGTTGTCGAACTGACGACACGCTGGAAGAAGTGGCGCGCCGCATTGCCGAAGAAGACATCAGCGGCATGGTTGTTGTTGACGACCAGGGATACCTGGCTGGCGTCATTACCCGTATTGATCTATTGCGAGCTTATGTCAACTCATCGGACTGGAAACAGGAGTTGGTCAGCGTCTTCATGAGTCCTCATGTCATCACCGTGCATTCCGAAACGCGCCTGATCGAGGTGGCTCATTTGCTTCTGCAGCATCACGTTCATCGGGTGGTGGTGGTGCGCGAAGACGGCGCCAAACTGCGCCCCATCGCCGTCATCGGCGACACGGACTTGATCTACAACATGATGCGGGAATAGCGAGCGGGGAGACTCTCAGTGGCCGGTCAGCGGCGCCGCGCTGGTGGGCAGGGTGAACCAGAACGTGCTGCCCTTGCCAGAGGTGCTTTCGACGCCGATCTCTCCGCCGTGCGCCTCGATGATGCCGCGCGCAATGTACAATCCCAGGCCGGTGCCTTCGCTGGCCGTGCGCGACAGACGCCCACGCTGATATTTGTCGAACAGCTTGGGCAAATCATCAGGCGCAATGCCGATGCCGGTATCGCTGATTTCCACCCGCACCAGCCGGCGTTCGTCATCATGAGAAGCGCGCACCGTGACGCGTCCGCGCGCCTCCGTGAATTTGACCGCATTGGAAATGAGATTGGTGATCACTCGCTCGATGCGGTTGGGGTCTGCCCAGACAGGTGGGATGTTATCGGTGAGGTGCGCGCGCAGGTCCACGCGCTTTTCCAGCGCCTGCGGCAAAGCGGCCTGCACAAGCCAACTCAAACGCTGATCCAACCAGACCCAATTCTTTTCCAACTGCAAGCGCGTGGACTCCAGGCGCGAAATCTCCAGCAGGTCGCGCAGG
>JAYRVL010000807.1:0-6394 GCA_041918575.1 Anaerolineae bacterium
CGTAACGGAAGACTGATTGAGATTGTGGAGATTGATTACAGGAAGAACGTCATGGCCGGAATGAAGTGGACGAACGAATGGCTACGAGACGCTGGACAGGAGAATCAGGAGTTTCTGTTTCTTGTCGAGAAGGATCCGGCTTGGTCGCCAGTTCTGCAGACCGACCATTACGAGATAGAAGGCAAGCCACCAACCAACTGACCACCGATGTATCTTGACGGTCTTGCGTCGTTTGTCAATCCAAAGGGGGATGGACGTTTATGGGTGTGATGCGTACTGCACTTCTGGCCCTGTCGCACAGCAAACAGGCCCAGGGAATGATCGTTGCTGTGCCGCTGTCACGCAAGGTGGCGCGGCGTTTTGTGGCCGGCGAGAAGCTCACCAACGCGGTCGAGGTGATTCGCCAACTCAACAGCCAGGGCATCACCGCGACGGTGGATTACCTGGGCGAGTATGTTTCCAGCGAGGCCGAGGCGCGCAACAACGCTGATGAGTACCTGCGGCTGCTGGACGCCATCCAGGCCAACGGCCTGAAGGCCGGCGTTTCCGTCAAGTTGACGGCCATGGGCATGCATGTCAACGATGACTTCTGTTTCGACAACGTGCGCCGCATCGTGGAGAAGGCCGAGCAGATCGGCAGCTTCGTGCGTGTTGACATGGAAGACTCGGCTGTCACCAGCCGTACGCTGGCGATTTATCGCCGCCTGCGTGACTCACATCCATGCGTCGGCGTGGTGATCCAGGCCTATCTCTATCGCAGCCAGCAGGACGTAGCCGCGCTGATTGATGAAGGCATGGCCGACGTGCGTTTGTGCAAAGGCGCGTACGATGAGCCGCCAACCGTGGCCTTCCCCACCAAGCCGGAGGTGGATCAGAACATGATGGCGCTCTGCCGGCAGATGTTCGACGCCAGCACAGCGCACGCCGCAGACCTGCGCCTGGCCGTGGCTTCGCACGACCTTCAGATCATCAACTACGCCAAGGCCTACGCGCATCATCACGGCATCGGCCGCGACCGCTTCGAGTTTCAGATGCTCTACGGCATCCGCCGCGACGTGCAACTGGCCCTGGTCAAAGAAGGCTACGAGGTGCGGGTCTACGTGCCCTACGGCGCCGCTTGGTATGGCTATTTCATGCGCCGCCTGGCCGAGCGGCCGGCCAACCTGGTCTTCTTCCTGCGTGCGCTGGTGGGGCGATGATGACACCGCGATCCGACGCATTCCTGATCGGTAAGACCGCCATCATCACCGGCAGCGGCCGCGGCATCGGCCGGGCCATCGCCCTTGAGTTGGCGCAGGCCGGCGCGCAAGTGGTGGTCAACTTCTTTCGCCGCCGTGAACCGGCCGAGGAGACAGCCGCGGCCATCACGGCCGCGGGCGGACGCGCCCTGGTGGTCAAGGCCAATGTGGGCCAACTCGACGGCTTGCAGACCCTGGTACAGGAAACGGTCAAGGCTTTTGGCGGGGTGGACATCTTCATCGCCAATGCCGCCAGCGGCGTGCTGCGGCCGGCCGTGGAGCAGGACGAACGCACCTGGGATTGGACGATGAACATCAACGCGCGTTCTCTGCTGTTCGGGGCGCGGGCCGCGGCGCCGTTCATGCAGGCCCAGGGCTGGGGCCGCATCATCGGTATCACCAGCATCGGCTCCACCCGTGTCTTGCCCGAATACGCCATGGTCGGCATCTCCAAAGCCGCCATCGAGGCCGCGGTGCGTTACCTGGCCGTGGAACTGGCGCCTTTCGGCATCGTTTGTAACGCCATCAGCCCGGGCGTGGTGGAGACCGAGGCGCTCGATTTCTTCCCCAGCAAAGATCAGATCTTGACCGAAGGACTGCGGCGCACGCCGGCCGGGCGCTTCGTGCAGCCTGAAGAGGTGGCGCGGCTGGTCGCGTTCCTCTGCTCCGACGATGCCCGCATGATCATGGGCCAGGTGATCACCATTGACGGCGGCTATGCCCTGCTGGCGTAGCGACTCCAGCCTTGTGACGCGCACAGCGCGATCGAGAGGATTAAGATGAATAACGACAATCGGCGCGCCCGCCTGCGCGCCAAGCTCGAAGAGGCACGCCAGGAGCTTTTGGATGTGCTGGGCAAAATTGCGCCTGAAACAGAAGTTCAATCCACTGAAAACCCCGCCTGGACCATTCATGACATCGTGGCCCACATCACGATGTCAGAGGCCGGGCTGCAAGCCACCATTCAGCGTTTCCTGGAGGGCCGTGAGTTGCCGGCTGATTTCAGCCTGGATGTGTGGAACGAGCGGCAGGTCAAGAAGGCAGCCAACCGCACCCTGGCCGAGATGATCGCGGCCATGACCGATTCGCGCCAAAAGACCCTGGAACTGCTCGAATCGCTGAGCGCTGAGCAGATGGCGGTCGAAGGCGTTCATCCGACCGGTTTTCGCACCACGGTGGCCGGCGTCTTCAAGGTGATGGCTTATCATGAGCGCCTGCACGGCGCAGAGATTGCGCGCGCCCTGGGGCTGCCTGCGCCGCACATCCCGGCCTGGCCGGGAACCGACGTTTCTGTAACGAGAGAATAGCGAGAGAAATAACGAACACCATGCAATCTTTTCTGACCTTTCCTGAACATTTCTTGTGGGGCGCGGCCACCGCAGCCTATCAGATCGAAGGCGCCTGGCAGGCCGACGGCAAGGGGGAGTCCATCTGGGATCGTTTTTCACACACACCCGGCAAAATTCGCCACGGCGACACCGGCGATGTGGCGTGCGATCATTACCACCGCTGGCTGGGCGACATCCGTCTGATGCAGTCGTTGGGCCTGCGCGCCTACCGTTTTTCCATCGCCTGGACGCGCATCCTGCCCGATGGACGTGGCGCCATCAATCAGGCCGGGCTTGATTTCTACAGCCGCCTGGTGGATGGCTTGCTGGCCGCAGGCATCGAGCCGGGCGTCACGCTCTATCACTGGGACCTGCCGCAGACGTTGCAAGACCAGGGCGGATGGGCCAATCGCGACGTCGCGGCCGCGTTCGTGGAGTATGCCGATGTGGTCAGCCGTCATCTTGGCGACCGCGTGAAGCTGTGGATTACGCACAACGAGCCGGCCGTGGTGGCATGGCTCGGTCATCTGACCGGCGAACATGCGCCTGGTTACAAGGATGTGGCGACGGCCGCGGCGGTCAGCCACCACTTGCTCCTATCGCACGGCTGGGCTATGCCGGTGCTGCGCCAGAACAGCCCCGGCGCGCAGGCCGGCATCACACTGAACATCAACTGGACCGCGCCGGCTTCGCGCAGCGCGGCCGACCTGGATTTTGCACGCAGCGTGGATGGCCGCTGGGTGCGCTGGTTCTTGGACCCACTTTATGGCCGCCAATACCCCGCCGACATTATCGCGGAGCTGGACGCTGAGGGCGCGTTCCCGCACGGCGTTCTGTCCTTTGTCCAGCCCGGCGACGCCGCCGCCATCGCCACGCCGACCGACTTCCTGGGCGTCAACTACTACAATCGCGTCATCGTGCGCAGCCAGGCGGTGACCGAGGCCGACAACCTGCCGCCGACTCTCATTCCCGCGCCGCGCGATCCCGACTATTGGACGGAGATGGGTTGGGAAACCTATCCTGACGGCCTGTTTGCAACCCTGGCGCGGGTAGCGTTCGAATATCAAGCGCCCCGCATCTACATCACCGAGAACGGCGCCAGCTATGCGGATGGGCCGGGCGCCGATGGGCGGGTGCATGACGCCCGGCGTCTCGCCTATGTGCGCCAGCATTTGGTCGCGGCCTGGCGCGCCATTCAGATAGGCGTGCCCCTGGCCGGCTACTTCACCTGGTCGCTGCTGGACAACTTCGAGTGGGCGCATGGCTACGCACAGCGCTTTGGGCTGACCTGGGTCAACTACGAGACGCAGGAGCGCATCGTCAAGGACAGCGGTCTCTGGTACGGACAGGCGGCGCGGGCCTGCGGGTTTGCGCCGGCGTAGCGGTTCAAGCGCTGAAAGAAAATCGAGAAGAGGGTCTTGCTGCATGAAGTATCGTCCGCTTGGGCGCACGGGCCTGCGGGTGTCCGAGATCGGTTTTGGCGGTTGGGCCATTGGCGGCGCGGCGTTTGACAACTCCTACGGCCCCACCGATGACGCCGCCTCCCGCGCGGCGATCCAGCGCGCGCTGGAGTTGGGCTGCACCTTCTTCGACACGGCCGATGTCTACGGCCATGGGCACAGCGAAGAACTGCTTGGTCAGGCCCTGCAGGAGGCGGCCGTCCGCGACCAGGTCATCATCGCCACCAAAGTGGGCGCCAATTTCTATCATCGGGATGTTGACCCGACCCTGGCGCCCGGCCTGAGCCGTCACCTGGAGCGGCCGTTGGCCGATTTCCCGGCCGACGCCGTGCTGCCCGTGGCGCATGGCGCCAATTTTCGCCCGGACTACCTGCGCTTTGCCTGCGAACAGAGCCTGCGCCGGCTGCGCCGCGAGGTGATTGACCTTTATCAACTGCACAACCCCGGCCTGGCCCTGATCGAGCAGGGCGAGATTTGGCAGGCGCTGGACGATCTCAAGCAGGCCGGCAAGATTCGTTTCTACGGCGTGTCCATTCATCAGCCGGTCGAAGGCGTCGCTGCCCTGGTCGGCGGCAAAGCAGACACGATCCAGGTGGTGTACAATCTGCTCGATCAGGAGGCGGCGGATCAACTTCTGCCGCTGGCCCAGGCCATGCAGGTCGGCATCATCGCCCGTGAACCGTTGGCGAACGGTTTTTTGACAGGCAAGTATGCGCCGGGCGCGCAGTTTGCCCCGGGCGACGTACGCGCAACCTGGCCGGCCGATTATGCTGCGGCGCGCAGTCGCGCCGCGCAGATTCTGGCGGCAGCATGGGTGCGCCCCGGCCAGACCCTGGCCCAGGCCGCCATCCGCTTCGTGCTCGATCATCCGGCCGTCAGCACCGTCATCCCCGGCGCCAAGACCGCGGCCCAGGTAGAACAGAACCTGGCTGCGGCCGAGCCAGGAACCCTGGGCGCACAGGCCTGAACAAAGGCGATTTTCTACGAAGACCCCGTGGAGGCAGAATGCAAAACGTACACATTGCCTTTGGCCGCGCTATCTGCGGCGATCTGGATGCGGCCCTGCGCCGCGAATGGCTGGTTACGAACGGCATCGGCGGTTTTGCGGCCGGCGCCATTGCCGGCGCACACACCCGACGCTACCACGGTTTGCTCGTGGCTGCCCTACGGCCGCCGTTGGACCGCACGCTGCTGCTGGCAAAGCTGGACGAATGGGCTGAGATGGACGGCGCCGTTTTTCCCCTGGCCTGCAACGAGTTCCAGGATGGCGCCGTGGACCCGCACGGCTACCGTCACCTGGAGTCATTTCACCTGGATGGCGTGCTGCCGGTGTGGCGCTACGCGTTGGCCGACGCCATCCTGCAAAAGCGGGTTTGGATGGCGCATGGTCACAACACGACCTACATCACCTATCGCCTGGAACGAGGCGAGCGGCCGGTGCGCCTGGGAATCGTCGCCCTGGCCAACTACCGCGACTATCACGGCGATACGCACACGCCGACCTGGACGCCGCAATTGGAGATTTGCGCAGCGCCCCAGGAGAACGGCCATTGGGAGGCGCTGGATGGCCGAGTCGAGTTGAAGGTCGCCATGTTCGAGACGGCCACGCCCTTCTACCTGACCGCCAGCCTGGAGGAGGGCCAACCTGCGGCTGCGGCCGACCTGCGCTTCGAGGCGCTCGATCACCTCTATCGTAACTTTCACTGGCGCGTCGAAGCGGAGCGTCAGGAGACCGATCACGAAGATCTGACCGCGCTGGGGCGTTTCTACGTGGATCTGCAGCCCGGCCAGACGCTGAGCCTGGTCGTTTCCACGGAGGCCGTGGAGCACGCAGACGCGGCCGCCGCGCTGGTCGCGGCGCAGGCCCGCGCTTACGAACTGCTGGCCTGCGCCCAGGCGGATCACGAGCCGGCCTGGATTCAGCAGCTCGTTCTGGCGGCCGACCAGTTCATCGTGGCCCGCGACGAAGGGCACACCGTCATCGCTGGCTATCCCTGGTTCACCGACTGGGGCCGCGACACGATGATTGCCCTGCCGGGGTTGACCCTCGCCTGCGGCCGGCCGGCCCTGGCCGCGTCCTTGCTGCGCACCTTTGCGCGCTTTGTCAGTCGGGGCATGCTGCCCAACCGCTTTCCAGATGCGGGCGAAGCCCTGGGCGATGCCGACTACAACACCGTGGATGCCACCCTCTGGTACTTCGAGGCCGTGCGCGCGGTCGTAGATGACACCGGCGATCTCGATCTGCTGGCCGCGCTCTTTCCTGCGCTGCAAGAGATCGTGGACTGGCATCTGCGGGGCACGCGCTTCGGCATTCACGTTGACCCGGCCGATGGTCTGCTCAGCGCAGGCGAGCCAGGCGTGCAGTTGA
>JAYRVL010000808.1:0-5099 GCA_041918575.1 Anaerolineae bacterium
AAAACCGCGTCACCGATCACCGCATCGGCAAGACCCTCTACCAGCTCGAGACCGTGCTGGCCGGTGACTTGGACGAGTTCATCAACGAGTTGATCGCGGCCGACCAGGCCGAACGCCTGCAGGCCGCTTCTGAAAGCAATGAATGAACACAAGCGATCATGTCAGAATCGTATTACCATCTGAGCCCTCGATCGGCCGGCAATGGCGCCGGCGCGATCGTTATCATCCGAAAAACAGCGTCCGACGCGACGCCTTTGCAGGAGGACCGACATCATGATGCAGGTCAATGGAGGACCGGCAATGTTCCAACGAGGGAACCCATTCACCCCGCGCGTGAGATTACCGGTGAGTAAGCCCGGTAACAAAACCGTAACCAGCCCTGGCGATGAAGCCATCAATCCATCCTTCACATTTGCCTGGCGTCTCGACCCCAGCACGAACGTGGGTCGGGCCATGGCAGCCGCCAACCAACGTCTCCGCAACTCCAGTTCTGAGACTCCCCGCCTCGATGTCGAGATTCTGCTGGCCTTCGTGCTGCACACCGATCGCGCCGGGCTGTACGCACACCCCGAACGTTCGCTCAGCGCAGCCGAGCGCAGCCGGTTCGAAGAACTGATCGAGCGCCGGCGCCGGCATGAGCCGGTGGCCTACATTATCGGCAGTCGCGGCTTCTATGGGCTTGATCTCCTCATCACGCCGCAGGTGCTGGTGCCGCGGCCCGAAACCGAAGTCCTGGTCGAACACGCGCTCCTGGTGATCGAGTCCCTGGGCGCACGCGTGCCGTCGGCGCCGGTTGCGGGCAGCCGCTCCAACGGCAGCAACGGGCATGGACCAGGCAGCTTTCCGCCCTACGCCCAGTTCTTCGGCGCCTCGGTCCTGGACAACCACATCCTCATGGCCGATGTCGGCACCGGCAGCGGCGCCATTGCGATCAGCGTGGCCCGCCACCATCCCCGCGTCATGATCTATGCCAGCGATGTTTCCGCCGACGCGCTGTCCGTGGCCCAGAAGAACGCCGCCAGCCTGCAAGTCGCCGAACGTGTGCAGTTCCTCTCCGGCAGCCTGCTCAGCCCGCTGCCGCAGCAGGTTGACATCATCACCGCCAACCTGCCCTACGTAGCGACTGCCGACATCCCGACCCTGGCGCCTGACATTGCCAACTACGAACCGCGCCTGGCGCTTGACGGCGGGCCAGATGGCACCCAGATCATCGGTCAACTGCTGCAGCAGGCGCCTTCCTACCTGCGCCCTGGCGGCGTACTCTTGCTGGAAATCGGCAGCGACCAGGGCTTCCGCGTCGCCACCCTGGCCCGCCATGCCTTCCCCGCCGCCGAAATCAACATCATCCAGGACTTCGCCGGCCTGGACCGCCTGGTGCGCGTGCAGTGCAACTGAAAGATCGCAAACCATGTACCGTTTGATCGCATTCGATGTGGATGGCACCCTCTGTGCTTTTTCTAAAGATGGCGGATCGGGCGCTGCCATGCGCGTTTCCCCGCGGCTCCTGACCGCCGCCGCCCAGGCCCAGGCGGCCGGCGCCACCCTCACCCTGGCAACCGGCCGCGGCGTCACCCCCATCCTCCCGCTTGCCAGAACCCTGAACATCCAGGCGCCGCTGATCTGCTACCAGGGCGGCTGGGTCTATGATCTGCACACCGGCGCCACCCTGCACAAAACCACCCTGCCGGTCGGCCTTGCCCATCAGATCATCGCCTGGGCGCAGCCGTTCGACTGGGACATCTCGGTCTACCTGGACGGTGAAATCTACCTGCAGCGGCTTCATCACCCGGTCGAGTTCTACGATCGCTGGTTTGGCCTGCCCTGGCATCATGTCAACGACCTGCAGCAAGCCATCAGCCACGACCCGGAAAAAATCCTCTTCACCGGCGATTCCGCCCTGTGCGATGTTATTCACGCCCGGCTCAACGCGCAGTTTGGCGAACAGATTCAGGTCCTACGCACGCATGAGTTCTTCGTGGAAATGGTGCCGCATGGGACCTCCAAAGGCAAGGCGCTGGCCTGGCTGGCGGCCCGCATGGGCATCCGCCAGGAAGAGGTGATCGCGGTCGGCGATTCTGAAAACGATTTGAGCATGATCCGCTGGGCGGGCATGGGGGTGGCCAGGGGCAATGCCACCCCGCAAGTCAAAGCCGCGGCGCGCTGGCAGGCCCCCTCCGTGGACGATGACGGCGCCGCAGTCGTCCTGGAGCACTTCGTTCTCAAGGCAGCGGCTGATAAATCGTACACAGATTGACACAGATGAAGACACAGGTCATTTCTGCCGACTTGCCGGACGCCATCGAGCGGGCGGCCGCGGTGCTGGCGGCGGGCGGGCTGGTAGCTTTTCCCACCGACACCGTCTACGGTGTAGCCGGCCACGCCCTGCTGCCCGCTGCGGTGCAGCGCCTCTTCGCGGCCAAACTGCGGCCGCACCACAAGGCCATTCCGCTCCTGCTCGGCGACGCCAGCGACCTGGAGCGCGTCTGCCGCGATCTGCCGCCCCTCGCCCAGCGCCTGATAGACGCGTTCTGGCCCGGCGCCCTGACCCTGGTGGCGCCGGCCAGCCCCCTGCTGCCGGCCATCATCACCGCGGGTGGGCCGTCGGTGGCCGTGCGCCTGCCGAACCACCCGACGCCCCGCGACCTGGCCCGGCGCCTGGCCGCGCCGCTGGCCGCCACCAGCGCCAACCTGTCCGGCCAGGCCGAGGCCGTCAGCGCGGCCGGGGTGTTGGCGCAGCTCGACGGCCGCATCGAACTGCTGCTCGACGGCGGCCCCTGCGCGGGCGGCGTAGCCTCCACCGTGGTGGACCTGACCGTGCAGCCGCCGGTCATCCTGCGCCCAGGCGCGCTCGACCTGGCGCGGCTGCAGCGCCTGCTGGCAGAGGCCCGATGATCCTGGGCATAGACGCCAGCCGCGCCCTGCGTCCGGCCAGTCAACGCACCGGCACGGAGCTTTATTCCCGCCAGCTCATCGCCGCGCTGCTGCGCCTGGCGCCCGCACAGCCCGACGCGCCCACGCTGCGCCTCTACAGCGACGCGGCGCCCGATCAGGCCACCCGCCAGGCCTGGACCGGCGCGGACTGGCGCATCATCCCCAGCCCCCGGTTGTGGACGCACGCCCGGCTCAGCCTGGAGATGCTGCGCCGGCCGCCGGATGTGCTCTTCGTGCCGGCGCATGTGCTGCCCCTGTGCCGTCCGCCGCGCACCCTGGTGACCGTGCATGACCTGGGCTTTCTCTTTTTCCCACAGGCGCACCCGCGGTGTCAGCGGCTCTACTTGGACTGGACCACGCGTTGGCACGGCCGCGTGGCCACGCACATCCTGGCCGATTCACAGGCCACCGCGCATGACCTGGTCGCCTGCCTGGGTGTGCCCGCCGAGCGCATCAGCGTGGTTTATCCTGGCTTCACGCCTGCCATGCAGCGGCCGGCCGATCCGAGTCAACTCGCGGCCGTGGCCGCGACCTACGGCCTGACCGCGCCCTACTTCCTCTACGTGGGCACGCTGCAGCCGCGCAAGAACCTGGCGCGCGTGGCGCAGGCCTTTGCCCGCGTGCTGGCGCGCTGGGCGGCGGAATACCCTGACGCCGCGCCGCCGCAACTGGCGCTGGCCGGCAAGCCCGGTTGGCTCGCCGACCAGGCGCTGGCGCCGATCCGGGCGCTGGGGCTGGGCGACCGGCTACGCATTCTCGGCTACGTGCCAGAATCAGACCTGCCGGCGCTGCTCTCCGGCGCTGCCGCCCTGGCCTTTCCGTCGCTCTACGAAGGTTTCGGCTTTCCTATTTTAGAGGCGCAGGCGTGCGGCGTACCGGTGCTGACCTCAACCACCTCCTCGTGCCCGGAAGTGGCCGGCGAGGGCGGTCTGCTGGTGGATCCACTCGACGCCGAGGCCATCGCGGCCGGCCTGTGGCGCCTGTTGACCGAGCCGGCCCTGGCGTCGGCTCTCACTGCGCACGGTCGGCGCAACCTGGCCCGTTTTCGCTGGGAAACCGCCGCCCAGCAGGTGTTCGACATCGTCAGGAATTGAAACTGCTCAGCCTGCCTGGAATTCAGACAGGATTGATAGGATATTCGAACTCTCGTGGCGGTAGTTTTGCACACCACAGAACAAGAATCCTGTTCATCCTGCTCGTCCTGTCCAAATCGGCCTGCAGGGCAAGCAGTTACTGATCGTATGAATAAAGGGAACGTCATGAATCAGAATTCACAGAACTCGCCAGTCCAGAACGTCGTCTTCGATCGCGCGGCCGGCTACTACGACCAGACCCGCGGCCTGGCGCCGGCCGAGGCCGATCAGTTGGCCGCTGCCCTCTGGCAGGCGCTGGCAGTGACGCCCACCACCCGTGTGCTCGAAATCGGCGTTGGCACCGGCCGCATTGCCGGGCCGCTGGCGCAGCGTGGGCTGAGCATGGCCGGCATTGACCTTTCAACCGCCATGCTGGCCGTGCTGCGCTCGAAGTTCCCGGCGCTGCCTGTGGCCCTGGCCGACATGACCCGCCTGCCCTTTACGGCCGCGGCGTTCGATGGCGTTCTGGCCTTCCATGTCCTGCACCTGGTGCGCGATTGGCGCGATGCCCTGGCCGAGGCCGTGCGTGTGCTGCGACCGGGCGGCAAGTTCATCTACAGCATTCACCGCCGCGACTCCACTTCTGTCAACATGCAGTTGCGCACGCAGTGGCGTCTCCTGCTGGCGGCGCGGGGCGCGCCCCACGACCGGCCGGGTACGCACAGCGATGAGCAGGTGGACGAGGCCCTGCACCAACTCGGCTGCCGCGACCATGCCCAGGTGGATGTCATCCGCAACTTCAAGCCGGTGACCGCGGCCGCGGTGCTGGACGACATGGAAAAGCGCATCTGGTCGGACACCTGGCTGGTGACGGACGAGGTCTTTGCCGCGGCGATAGCCGACCTGCGCGCCTGGGCCGCTGAACGCTTCGACCTGCAGCAAGTGCAACAGGATGAAACCACCATCGGCTTTCATGTCTACACCTTCTAACCCGACAGCGCCGCCGTCCAACCTGGCGACGGTGACGATCCTGGGCGTGCGCGTCCATGCGCTCACCTGGGAGGACTTCGACGCGCAGGTCAACGGCTTCGTGCG
>JAYRVL010000809.1:0-2485 GCA_041918575.1 Anaerolineae bacterium
ACACCCTGCACATCCTGGGCGCGGCCGTTCCCAGCGACCGCCTGGTAGCGATTGGGCTGGCGGTGCTCTTGCTCACCATTCTGACGATGTTTTTCCGCCGTTCCAGCGACGGCATCGCCATGCGCGCGGTGGCCGATGATCAGCAGGCCGCGCTGAGCATGGGCATCAGCGTCAAGCGCATCTTCGCCATTGCCTGGTCCATTGCCGCGGCCACAGCCGCCATCGCCGGCATCCTGGTCGCCAATATCGTCGGCGTCAGCGGCGCGGTCAGCGGCATCGGCCTGCGCGTTTTTCCTGTGGTCATTCTCGGCGGCCTGGACAGCATCCCCGGCGCGATTGTGGGCGGCGTTATCATCGGCCTGCTCGAATCGTTCGCCGGCGGTTATCTCCCCTCTGGCCTGGGCGAGGTGGCGCCGTTCATCGTCCTGGTGCTCATCCTGATGGTGCGCCCTTACGGCCTGTTTGGCGAAGTGCGCATCGAGCGCGTGTAGTTCTTGTTCGCGACGCGAGAGAGGAAGAACCGCGTGGAATCTGGCATTTTTCACACCACCTACCAACAAGACCTGACCCTGCGCCGAACCCCCGCGCAAAAGGCGCGGCTGGCGCTTTTCATTGCCTTTGTGTTGATCTTTCCTTTCTTCGCCGACAACTACTACCTGACGATCGCCAATCAGATGGCGATTGCTGCCGTAGGCGCGGTGGGACTGAACATTTTGGTCGGCTTCACCGGGCAGATTTCGCTCGGGCAGGGCGCGTTCATGGCGGTGGGCGCGTATGTTGCCGCCGCGCTGACGCTGCGCCTGGGGCTGCCGTTCTGGCTCACCATTCCGCTGGCCGCGTTCGTGACTGCCCTGGTCGGCGCCATTTTCGGCGTCCCTTCCCTGCGCCTGAAGGGCCTTTACCTGGCGATTGCCACCCTGGCCGCGCAGCAGATCATCGAATGGATCATCACCCACTGGGATGCCGTGACCGGCGGCGTGGAGGCGTTGGTGATTCCTGCGCCAACCCTGTTCGGCCTGACTCTCGACACCCAGTTCCGTTTCTACTGGGTTTCGGTCACGGTCGCGGCCATTACCGTGCTTTTCACAATCAACCTGTTTCGTACACGCGTCGGCCGCGCGTTCGTTGCCATCCGCGATCAGGACATCGCCGCCGAGGTGATGGGTGTGGACATCTTTCGCTTCAAGGTGCTGGCCTTTGCGGTCTCTTCCTTCTTCGTGGGGACGGCCGGCGCGCTCACCGCGCATTACACCACTATCATCTCCTGGGAGCGCTTCACCATCGAGACTTCCATCCTCTACCTGGCGATGATCATCATCGGCGGGCTGGGGTCCGTGTCTGGCTCGGTCTACGGCGCTGCGTTCATGACCCTGCTGCCCGCGGTGATCTCGAACCTGGGCCGCACCCTCGGCGGCATTCTGCCGGGCCTGGGGCAAATTTTGCCCTTCATTCAGCAGGCCATTTTCGGCCTGACCATCATCCTCTTCCTGGTCTTCGAGCCGGAGGGGATTGCCAAGTTGTGGCGAGATGTCAAGGATTATTTCCGTTTGTGGCCGTTTAGTTATTGAGAGGGGAGGTCGAACAGTGGAGATTGGAGACCGGAGAGTGGGAGGATAGCCATGTTGGTGCAAGAGCGGATGACGGCCAATCCGATTACGGCCACGGTCAATACGTCGCACAGCGAGGCGGTGGGGCTGATGCGACAGCACAGGATTCGACGCCTGCCTGTGCTCGATGACGCGGGGCGCCTGGTGGGAATTGTGGTGGAGAAGGACATCTTGTCTACGGCGCCCTCGCCCGCAACTACGCTGAGCATCTATGAGGTGCATATGCTGCTCAGCAAGCTGCGCCTGGCCGACATCATGACGACGCCGGCGCTGACCGTGACCGAGGACTGCCCGGTGGAAGAGGCCGCGGCGATCATGGTTCAACGCCGCATCGGCTGCCTGCCGGTGATGCGGGGCGAGGCGCTGGTGGGCATCATCACAGAAACCGATATTTTCAAGTCCCTGGCCGCGGCGCTGGGCGCGGGAGAACCGGGGGTGCGCATCACCGTGCGCACGCAGCGCCACCGCGGGGTGCTGCATCAGCTCACCGGGCATGTGGCGGACGCGGGCGGCACGATTGCCAGTATGCTGACGATCAACGAGCCGGATGGGGAGCACAAGCGCGTGACGCTCAAGGTGCTGGGCGCGCGCCCCGATCAGTTGCAGTCGGCGCTGAGCGCCGATCCCGACGTCAATCTGATCACGGTGCGCGTGATCGAGCAGCCCTGTCAGCCGCTCCTCCGCGGCGTATAGCCACACATTCCCCCTGACCCCGTGTCTTGTGAGTCTGCCCGGTCTTCGCTCTGGACCACCCGGGCTAACAGGAGGTGTTGACGCACATCACAACAGCCTGCGTGACTCTGTTCACGCCGCCGGCGTCGCTTGCCGCGACTCTTGGATTCACTCTGCTGAGTGAATGCCCGAACGCAAGGGCCTGA
>JAYRVL010000810.1:0-2146 GCA_041918575.1 Anaerolineae bacterium
CCCAGCGCAGCGAGCCGCGCGCCTGAACGCGCAGCCGCTGCTCCTCCACCCCCTCACCGCCAACTTTCGTTTCGGCCGAATCCTCTATTTTTGCATCAGCCCCGGGCCGGCGAGACCTACGAAGACCGGCCGTCCCTGACAGCCCTGCCCTGACAGCCCCTCACCTCCGGTCGGCCTCGCCGGCAGACCGGTCTGGCGCCCCATCGAGGGACGCCAGACACGGCGCGGCCCAGGGTATCCCGCCGCGGCCCCGTGTACCGATTCCATTCTTCCGGCCCTGTCAGCCTTGCCGCCGATGGTCAAACCCATCCATTCGGCCGAAACCACACCCCGACAGCCTAACCCCCGATGGTCAAACCCATCCATTCGGCCGAAAAGAGATTGCCAACGCCGCCCGCATTCCATATAATGAGATCAACGGGGTGCGCAGGAACCGCCTGTCGCCCCACTAGCCAGTGGACGCGGGCGTCCCGGAACAGCCACCCCGGGAGCTTGCCATGTTCACCACACAGTGCCATTGGAAAACAACCATTCTGTGGTTGCTCCTAGTAGGAGCAACCTGTTTGAGCGCCTGCACCGGCAACCTCGTCTATACGGGCCAGCCCGACCGCGTTGCCTTGGCTGAATTGCCGGGCCGGCGTATCGCCCTTCTCCGTTTTGACTACAACGCCGGATTGCTCACCGGCGATAAGGCCTTGACAGTCGCCACGGCCCAGCCCCTGGCAGCCTTTCATAAGGCGCAGCTGCTGGCCCGCTGGGGCGAGATCTTTACCATGATCGACACCACCGAGCAGGCCCCCGTTGATGACCCGGCGGCTCTGGCGGCAGCGCTGACCGCCTTGGAAGCTGACGCCGGCCTGCTGGTCACCACGGTCTACGGCTACCGGCTGGCGCAGGGCGTGGCCGAGCAAATTGGCAGCCAGTTGTCGGAGAAACTTGACCCGGAGAACCAGGTGCAAGACCTGCCGTTTCTCAACGACCCCACGGCCGTCGAATTCTACTACCTGGCTGCCGATACCCGCCTGGTAGGGCAGGATGGACAGGTCATCTGGAATTTCTACGGCAAAGCCAGCCAGACGCCGCAACCGTTCAGCCAGGGAGCGGCGCAGGCCATCGCTACCCTCTGGAATCGATTTGCCGGCCTGGAGCCGGATGAGCAGGAAATGGTCACCCTGGTTGGGCCGGCGGCCGCGTTCTATGAAGCCTATCAGGTGTGGCTGCTGCGGCAGGAGATAGCCGGGCAGAGCGCCACCCACTACTTCAAAGATTATCCGGCCGCAGACAAGACGTTGGGCATCTATCCGGCCTCAGACAGCGTACATGTCCCCTTCGTGGCCGCATCGCCGGAGGCAGCCGTTGCCGCCGCGCCGGTCGCGCCCACATGGTACGAGTCGCTGTGGCACACCGTCAATCAGGCGGACTGGCGGCAGTTTGGGCAGTGGCCGGTGGTCTGGGCGGCGCTGAAGCTGTTTCTGGTCACATTTGTTATCGGTGCAGGACTGGCACTGCTCTATCAATGGGCTGGCGAAGAATCTTGCCTGGGCAAACTGGTAGCGGTGCCGGCCTTGGTGGCGTCGTTCGCCTGGTTGGTGGCGATCTGGTTCCTATTGAAAGCTCTCCTCTAACCGAACAGGCCCAAGCCTAACCCCTGACCGCGCGCCCGGTCGCCCCCTGGCCTTTCTGCGGCGGCTTCGGCCGAACTCTCACCGATTTCGGCCGAATCAGCCATTTTGGCAGCAGCCTGCGGGCCGGCGAGACCTTCCCCCAACTGCCCACCCCGAACGCCACACCCTGACAGCCCTATTCCTCCGGTCGGCCTCGCCGGCAGACCGGTCTGGCGCCCCATCGAGGGACGCCAGACACGGCGCGGCCCAGGGTATCCCGCCGCGGCCCCGTGTACCGATCCCATTCTTCCGACCCTGTCAGCCTTGCCACCGATGGCCAAACCCAGCCATTCGGCCGAAACCACGCTCTGACAGCGCCCCTCCCCCACCCACCCACCGCCGCCCCCAAGGGAGCTCCCCCACGCCGGCAAGACAACTTGCAGTGTCTCGCCAGCTGTCCTGCCTCCCTGCCCGCCGATGATAGCGCCGCACTTTTCGGCCGAAACCATACCTGGTCAATGCTGCCGCCGATGGCCAAACCC
>JAYRVL010000811.1:0-1796 GCA_041918575.1 Anaerolineae bacterium
AGCGGTTGATGCGAGAACATGGCCTGGAAGAGCCCGTGTTCGAGGAGCGCGGCACTTTTTTCAAGACGACCTTTCCGGGACCAGGCGACCAAATTCTGGGCCTGGTTCCCCGGGCCGGAGTGACTAACCTGCGAGCGTTGGGACTGAACGAGCGGCAGATCGAGGCGCTGCGACTGATGGTCAATGAGGGATTGGAGATGACCAGCAGTTTGTATCAGAATGTATTTGATCTGCCCAGGAATACAGCATCGAGGGATTTAATGAGATTGGTGGAAACAGGTTTGGTAAAGCGATTGGGAACCAAGAGAGGGAGTCGATATGTTGCAGGATGATGGTGCATAATGTCGCGTTGTGGTGCATAATATGGTGCAAATGACCCATCAGAAGTGGGGGTGGATTGGCATGAGTAGATGCGCATCGCATCTCGCCAGTTTCGGCCCACTGAGATTACTGAAAACGGACACGCTGCGATGACGTCCCAGCCCAAACAACCATCCTGGCCCAACAACGCCACCTTCTGGCGCAACAAACGCGTCACCGTCACCGGCGGCGCCGGCTTCCTCGGCTCCTTCGTGGTGGAGAAGCTGCGGGAGCGAGGCGCGTCCCACATCTTCATTCCCCGCCGCCAGGACTACGACCTGGTGCAGCGCGAGGCGGCGCTGGCCCTGCTGCACGACGCCCGGCCTGATCTGATCATCCACCTGGCGGTCAGGGTGAGACGAATCTGGGTGCGGCTCCTGGCCGCGGCGGACTGCGCGGTGGTGACGGATCATGCGTGTTATGATTGGGCCGCGATCTGGCAGCGAGCGGGGATTATAGTAGACACGCGGCACGTCACTACTTCAATCAGTACCAATTGGAAGGTCGTTACCCGGACATGCTGCCGATGGCACCCGATATCGAAACGGCCCGTAACGAGTTGCGGCAAGCACAGGAGATGTTCGAGTGGCTGATTCAGCAATTGTAAAGGCAGTGCAGGACTATTTGGTTGCGGTGCGCCAGGCTGGCTTGCATGCTCGTCGGGCTGTTTTGTTCGGTTCTCATGCTCGCGGCGATGCCAATGCTGATAGTGACATTGATGTTTTGGTCATTTCACCTGAATTCGATGGCGCCTACGACCGAGCGTGGGTTGATATGCTCTGGACCTTGCGAGCCATTACGGATAATCGTATTGAACCGTTGGCAGTGGGCGAGCGTCAATGGCAGGAAGATGACGCCAGCATGATCATCGAAGTGGCTCGTCGCGAGGGCGAGGACATCCTTTGGCCTGCCGGCGTTTGACCGAGGCCGCGTTCACGCCCGAAAGCTCCAACTTGAACGATCCACTGGCAAGCAAGATCCAGAATACAGGAATCCGGATTTCATGACCTGCAATACCCAACAAACCCTCCTCCACAAACTCAACACCCGTAGCGCCACGGTCGCGGTGATCGGCCTGGGCTATGTGGGGCTGCCGCTGGCCGTGGCCTTCGCTGAGAAGGGCTTTCCCACAGGGTCACACAAATTCGGAATGCTATCCTGAGGGAGTGGGCGTCTGAGTTTGACTTCTCTTGCCGCCGCAGTCTATAATAGCACCCTCTTGCCCAAGAAAACGATCCCGGCACGATCCAGGCCGGAATCCGCCTCAACGCCGAGCGCGGCAAGAAGGTCCTCATACGCTTCTCCAGACCTGAGGACCGCCCCCGGCGGCCCCCCCGGGCGGGGGGAAACCCCCAAGTCCGCACCCCGTGCCCCGGTCCGCGCCCGCGCCGCCCCGCGCCGGTTTTCGGGCGGCCCGCCACGCCCAGGCGGCCCGG
>JAYRVL010000812.1:0-3153 GCA_041918575.1 Anaerolineae bacterium
CCGGGCGCGCAGTGGGTCAGCGGCACCAGCGCGGACAGCAACAACAACTCCGTGGTGCTGCGCCTGCGCTTTGGCCGCTTTTCTGTGCTGCTGCCTGGCGACATCGAGGCGGTGATGGAAGAAGATCTGCTGCGGCAGGGGGTGTGGCTGCAGGCCGCGGTGCTCAAAGTGCCGCATCACGGTTCCGACACGTCATCCACGGCCGCATGGCTGCAGGCGGTGCATCCACAGTTGGCGGTCATCGAAGTGGGCAAGGAGAATTCGTTCGGTCACCCCAAGGCGGAGATTCTGGCGCGTTACCAGGAACTGGGCATCCCGGTGCTGCGCACGGACTTGAACGGCACGATCGAAGTGAGCAGCGACGGCCGCCAGTTCTGGGTGGTCAGTGCGCGTTGAGGCGCATAATCCTCACGCCAAGACACAAAGAACACAGAGGAATCAGAGAATACTTTTTTGTGTCTGGGCGTCTTTGTGTGAGCCAGCAAAGAATCTTCACACAAAGGACACAAAGGAACCAATACTTCTTTGTGTGTGGGCGTCTTTGTGTGAGCCAACTGCGTTACGGGGTGGGGTTCAGGGCTGCGCCGCAGGCGCCGCAGAAGGTGAACTGGCTGGGGATGTGGTCGGCGCCGCAGGCCTGGCAGGTGCGCAGCGGCGGCCCCCAGAAGAACTCCGGCGCTTCGTCGTTGGCCCAGGCGGCCCGCATCTGCTCGTAGTCCGGCTGGCGTCTTTCATCGAACGCGCTGATTCCTTCCATCGTCTCCGGCGACGTGTTGTGAATTGCCAGCCAGTCCGCGCCATGGCCGATGGTCAGATGCCAGGACAGGTCGCGCCAGAAATTGAGCTGCTGTTTGGTGTAGCGAGTCTTCTCTGGGAATTTGTTGACCAGTTTCTGGCACAGGCGCTCGACAGCCGCGTCCAGCTCTGCCCGCGGCGCCACTTCATTGACCAGCCCCCACTGCAGGGCTTTGGCGGCCGGAATCTCCTCGTTCAGCAAGAGGATTTCACGCGCGCGGCGCTCACCGACCATCAGGGGCAGGAACTGCGTGGCGCCGGCCAGGGCCACGGAGCCGCGGCTGGAGCCTACCTGGCGCAGATAGATGTCGTCGGCCGCAATCGCCAGATCGCAACTCAGATTGAACTCGTTGCCGCCGCCCACCACAATGCCGTTGAGCCGGGCTACGATCGGCTTGCCCAGGTTGCGCATCAGCTCATGGGTGGCAATGAATTCCCGTATCCATTTGTAGTAGTCGCGTGGACGCTCACGAAACTGCTTCTGCTCCTGCAGGTCCGCGCCGGTGCAAAAGGCGCGCTCGCCCACGCCGGTCAACACCACCACGGCGATGGCGTCATCCCACAGCGCGTCCTTGAACGCGATCTGCAGTTCTTGCAGCACGGTCAGATTGATCGCGTTCAGAACCTGCGGCCGGTTGAAGGCAATCCAGGCCACGTAGTCGCGCTTGCTGACCTGAATGGCGGTAAAACCGAAGCGGCTCGGATCTTGACTCCCAAATAGACGCATGATGAAACCTCAACCAGCCACGAATGATCAGTCTAGCCACAATTCTGTGAGTAAGTATAACACACAACCAGGGGTGTTACCAGTAACTTCGACAATCCGGTGAATTTGCCCGGTTACGGTACATCGTGGTAGAGTGAGGAACGACCGGCCCTGTGGTGGGTCAGCTCGATTCTTTAGATCACGAGAGACAGAATGTCTTTACCTTTTCCTTTTCCGTTTTCTTCGATGACCAACCAGCCCTGGGTGGCCGCGGGGATGCTGATTGCCCTCTACTTCCTGCTTGCCTTGCTGACCGGGCTTTTGTCGCGCCGGCTGGCGCGCAGCATCGCCTGGATCACCTACCTGGTCCCGCGGCGCAAACGCCCCTCGCACGAACGACGCGAGACGCTGGAGGATTTGCTGGCCAGCGGCATCAAACTGGCGTCCATTCTGGCTGCCATCGTGGCGACGCTGGCCCTCTTCATCCAATCCGACATGCTGATCTGGATGATCGGCCTTTTCAGCGCCGCGTTTGGCCTGGGTGCGCGCGCATTCGTCAACGATCTGCTGGCCGGCGGCAGCTTCATCTTCCGCAACACCTTTGCCATTGGCGAAAAGGTAGAAATAGTTGCGGGCATGGATCGCATTCAAGGGGTGATCGAACGCGTCAACGTGCTGGACACATTGGTGCGCGCGCCGACCGGAGAGCTGTTCACGGTGCCTAACGGTGAGATTCGGGTTATTCGCAATTTCAGCCGGGCCAGCTTTTCCACTGTCAAACTGACCTTCATGGTCGCACACAGCGACCTGACGCGCGCCCTGGTCCTGGCAGAGGCGCTGGGCGTGGAGGCGGTTACGCTGCTGCCCGACCTGATCGAACCCTGGCAGGTGATTGCCGGCGGTGAAATGCTGGGCAACAAGACCCAGCTCACCGTCATTGCCAAGGCCACCTTCGCGCACGCGGCCTCACTCAAACTGCAAATCGCCACGCTCTTACAGGGCCGCGTGCAAGGGGCCGGCATCGAGTTGACCGACTAAGGCCCGTCAGCGGCCGTGCAGGCGTTCAGAGGGTGTTGAGGGCAGCCGTCAGCTCCGGCGTCCTGGTCGGTTTGACGGGCCGCGGCTCAGTGGTAATGTCGCGCAGCGGCGGCCGTTCCCCACGACCGACGCCGGCCAGGGCGGTGATTTCGGCGCGGTCGGTGATGACACGCGCCAGCTTGCCATCGAGCATCTGAATGACGCGGTCAGCGAAGGGCGCCATGCGCAAGTCATGCGTCACCATGATGCCGGCGCGGCGCTGTTCGTGAATCAGCGCGGCAAAAGTCTCCACGGCCTGAAACGCGCGCTCGGTGTCGAGCGAGGCGGTTGGCTCATCGGCCAGCACTACCTGCGGATTATGAATCAGGGAGCGGGCAATGGTTACACGCTGCTGTTGACCGCCCGAAAGCTGGCGCGGCAGGTTGTTCAGGCGCTCGCCCAGGCCCAAACGTGTCAAGAGATCGCGCGCCCGCGCCTGACTTGCCTTGTCCAACTTGCCGTTGAGGCGCAGCATCAACTCCACCCAATGGCTGTCACCAGGATGATCTGAATGAGGGAGGCCGCGGCTACGGTGCGGTTGGGTGTGCCAATCGCTTTCAACATGCCGATCTGCG
>JAYRVL010000813.1:0-2093 GCA_041918575.1 Anaerolineae bacterium
GGCGGTGTACTCCGGCATGTCGTAGCTCACCCGCACGTGGCTCTGCGCGGCCAGGTGGTAGATCTCGTCAGGCCGCAGGTCATAGATCAGCCCCAACAGGTCCCCGGAGCTGCTCATGTCGCCGTAGTGCAAATGCAGGGTAACTGCTCAGCCAGGCAGTGAGAATGGTCTCGATAGCGCCCGGAGTGCCCCCCTGCCCCCCAATCCTGGGGGAGCCGAATGCTTTCCCCCCCACGGTTGGGGGGCAGGGGGGCCGCCTGAGCAGTTACCCGCAGGGGACGTCGGGCAGGCCAGACAGAATTGAGCGCTCATCGCGAAGCAGGCCAGCCCATCGGTGGGAACGCGTCAAACCACCCCCGGCTTGCCGCCAACAGATAGACCGCCAAAGCCATGCCCTGTTCCGCATCATGCCGAAAATAACTCTGGCCCGGCGTCAGATCCGGAAGGCCATTCGGGTAACGAGTAGGTATGTAAAACTTGTCCAGACCGGCAGCTTTCTCCACCCAGGTCGAACTCTCGGACACATATTCCAGCGCTGGAAACTGCATCACGAGCTTCTGAATGGAATGGCCCCAGGGGTCCTCATCAATCAAATACCACAATGCCTTGATCGCCTTCTCGCCGCACTGTTGCGCTGCAAAACAAGCATGCGCGTAAAGACCCGCTGCTGCCAGAGTCCTGGCCGCGCGCAGATCATCTTCCGCCGTCGCCAACCAGCGCTCGGCGGTATCGCGGTCTTCACTCTGACTCATAGATCACCTGTCCTTCTCGTAACGCCGTTGCCACAAAGCGTCGGCGCGCCATCTCCTCCAACTCCTCCGGCGTGTAAATCAACGCGTCCACTGCCACATCTGGCAACGCCAGGTTCAACTCGTACAGCAACCGGTCGTAACGGTCGAGAAAGCGCCGGTCTGTGCGTTGCACAAGGATCAGATCAACGTCGCTGCGCCGGGAGGCCTCGCCGCGCGCCCTGGAGCCGAAGAGGATCGCTCTGACAATCTGGTGACGCTTGAAAACCGGCAGCAACCGGGCCCGCAACTCACCGTTAGCGAGACGCTGTATCATCACTCGGTCTCCTCCTGATCTATCTCTTTGACATGATCCGTTCGTCTGGCCCGGAGTCGCCTCATCGCCCAAACACCGTGGCGGTCCCAGTTCGTCGCCCCCCACGTGCAGAATAAACGGCTCCGTCAGGCCCCCACTCTCCAGGCGGCCGTCCGCATCCTGAACCACCTGCTGCCCCAGCATCTGTGTTGCACCGTACTCGCGCAACTTCGCCACCGCGCGTGTCGGCCCAAGAACCCCGCGGCGGCCGGTCACCAGCACGCGCTGGTTGCGCCAGAAGGTGGCGCTGGCGGGCCATTCCAAATTCATACGTTTCACTCCATGCTGATCGCCTGGTCGTCCCAGCGGTGCCAGGCCGGCCCCTTCTCGGCCAGAATGCGGCGCGCGTCACCGGGCGACTTGAACCCCGCGGCCTCCAGGTCGGCCTCCACCATCACGTGTACCAGGTCATGGAAGCCGATGCGCGGCGCCCAGCCCAGGATCTGTTTAGCCTTGCGCGCATCCGCCAACAGGTAGTCCACCTCGGTCGGCCGGAAGTAGCGCGGGTCCGTGCGGACGTACTCCTGCCAGTCCAGCCCCACGTGGCCGAAGGCCTCCGCCAGGAACTCGCGCACCGTGTGCGCCTCACCCGTCCCGATCACAAGATCGTCCGGCTGCTCCTGCTGCAGCATCAGCCACATCGCCTCGACGTATTCGGGCGCATAGCCCCAGTCCCGCCGCGCCTCCAGGTTGCCCAGGTACAGATAACGCTGTTTGCCGGTCAGGATTGCGGCCACCGCGCGCGCTCTTGCGCGTCACAAAGGTCTCCCCGCGGCGGGGCGACTCGTGGTTGAAGAGGATGCCGTTGACGGCGAACAGCCCGTAGCCCTGGCGATAGTTGCGCACCATCCAGTAGGCGAAGGCCTTGGCCGCTGCGTACGGGCTTTGTGGCTGGAACGGCGTCGTCTCGCCCTGCGGCGGCGGCGCGCTGCCGAACATCTCGCTGGACGAGGCCTGGTAGAACCGTGCCGGCACACCGCTGCGGCGGA
>JAYRVL010000814.1:0-4261 GCA_041918575.1 Anaerolineae bacterium
CGCCATTGCGGTCTATTTCCAACCCCTGGAAGCGCTGCAGCTTCCCATTTCGCAGTCGAACGTTCACCTGCTCGACATCTTCGTCGCGATGGCCCTGGTTGGCTGGCTCATCCGTTGGGCATTGCAGATGCATACCTGGCAGATCTCGCGTCGTTCCGGCTATCTGCTGGCTGCCATCCTCGCCATTCTGCTGATTCCGGTGTGGGTCGGGATGGCGCGGGGCAACATCCTTGTCACCATCCTGCGCGACACACGCGTGCCGTTCTACTACATCACCCTGCTGCTGCTGGTCGTCTCCAGTCTGCGCACGCGTGACGATCTGATTGTCACCCTGCAAGGCATCGCGCTGTTGACCGCGCCGGCCCTGGTTTACTACTTCATCAGTTGGGCGCTCGGCATTCCCACGTCCGAAGGCGCCTCCACCGTCATTCTCAGCAGCGGTCGTTACCTGCGCTATGGACTGGTCACCAGTTGGGAATACATTTTGCTCTCCTGGCTGCTGGGACTGGCGCTGCTCCTCACCGGCAGCATTCCGCCGCACTGGCGCTCCTGGTTGATCTCCTACACCCTGCTGTGTACCGTCGCCCTGATAGCGCTGCTGGTGCGCGGCATCTACCTGGGCATGATCGGGGGACTCTTCGTCGTCGTGCTTTTCAGTCATTGGCTGCGCCAGCCGCAGCGCCTCATCAGCGCCGGCCTTGTTCTGCTCGCCCTGGGAGGCCTGGTCGTAGTCGCAGATGCCGCGGCCGGCGCGGGCCTGGTGGCCGCGGTGGGCGAGCGTGCGCTCTCTATCGTGGACCCGCGCGCCTCCACCTCCAGCTCCGCGGCCAACCGTGAAACGCGCCTGGAAACCACCCGTTTCATCAACAGCGCAACCCGCGGCGCATCCAACCCGCTCATCGGGGCCGGCTATGGCGACCGCGGTATCTACGCCTATTCACGCGACAGCGAACTGCAAGCGCTGTTCCGTCACAGCGCCTACAGTTGGCTTTTCTACCGCATCGGACTCGTACAGGGCATTTCGATCCTGCTCCTCTTTGCCGTGGTGACCTGGCGCGCCGGGCGTTTGGCCTGGCGCATGGAAAACAGCCTGCTGCGCGCCACCATCGTGACTTGCCTGGCCGCGTTCGTTGCCAACTTCTTCGTCGGCCTGGGCAACAACACGATCTTCGATTTCTTCGGCGCATTTGCCGTCCAGGTCGCGATCGAATTTGCCGTCCTTCTCAAACTCGATCTACTCCTGCAGCCGGCGGTGAGCGCATGACCCTGCCGTTGGTCTCCATCGTAACGCCAACCCTCGACAGCGCAGCCTGGATCAGCGACACGATCGCCAGCGTGCTGGCGCAGGACTACGACCGCCTGGAGTACATTGTCATGGATGGCGGCTCGATGGATGACACGCACGCCATTTTGGCCGGTTTCAGCCAGCGCGATCAGCGCCTGACCTGGTTCGCCGAGCCAGACAC
The DNA here is from genome assembly GCA_041918575.1 of Anaerolineae bacterium. Taxonomy (GTDB): domain Bacteria; phylum Chloroflexota; class Anaerolineae; order SSC4; family Amarolineaceae; genus Amarolinea. Next base: position 1,467 of record JAYRVL010000814.1, read on the forward strand.
CGGCATTTCGCAGGCCGTCAACCGCGGCTGGCAGCGCAGCCAGGGCGAGATCATCGCCTGGATCGGCAGCGATGACCTGTACCGGCCGGGCGCCGTGGCCGCAGCCGTGGCCGCGCTGCAGGCCCGTCCGGCCGCAGTCGCCGTTTACAGCGACTGCGACATCATTGATGCCCAGGGTCGCCGCGCCGGTCATCTGCACACCGGCCCCTGCGACCGGGCGCGGCTGCTGGGATGGAACTACCTGGCGCAGCCCGCGGTCTTCATGCGCCGGCCCGCGGTCGCGCAGGCCGGCTGGCTGGATGAGAGTCTCTACAACGTGATGGATCACGATCTTTGGATCAAGCTGGCGCGGCAGGGCGAGTTGGCCTACGTGGCATCAACCTGGGCCGCGCTGCGCGTGCATGGACAGACGGTGACCAACCGCCAGGTGCGCCGCGCCGGCGAGGAGACGCTGCGCGTGGTGAGCCGCGCGGTCAACGATCCGGCGCTGGCGCCCGACCTGCAGCCGCGGCGCGCCCGCGCCCTGGCCGAAGCCTACCTGCGCGCCGGCATGTGTTTTTACGCGGCGGCTGATTCAGCCCAGGCGCGCGCCTACCTGCGCCAGGCCCTGCGCCAGGCGCCCGGCCTGCTGACCGATGGCCGGTTCCTGCGCACCGCGCTGACTGCGCAGCTCAGCCCCGGCCTGATCGGTCGTCTGCGCCGCTGGCATCTGGCGCCGCATCGTAGCAACCGCCAGCAGACGCCAGGAGGGTGAGCCATGCCGCCCTACCGCATCGTTCACATCATCAAGAACCTGCCCTTCGACGGCGGCACCACCCGGTACCTTTACCAACTGCTGTCGTCCCTGGATCGCGCCGTGTTCGCGCCCGAGATCCTGGTCATCGAAGCAGAAGCGCCGGCGCGCAGTTTTGCCGGCGCGTTCCAGGCGCTCGACATCCCTGTCGCCTGCGTGCCCACCCGCAGCAACCTGGACTTGCGCGCGGCCGGCCAAATCACAGACTGGCTGGCCGGCCGCGGCGCGCGCCTGGTGCAAACCCACCTGGCCCGCGGCCACATCTACGGCGGCCTGGCCGCGTGGCGTCTGGGCCTGCCTACGGTCATGACCGAGCACGGCATTGTGCGCAACACCAGCCTGCCGGTGCGGCTGTGGGACAATTTTTACGGACGCACGGCCGCCCGCATCGTGTGCAATTCGCAGGCGACGGCGCGACAGGTAGCGGCCGACATGCCGCTCTTGCCGCGGGCCAGGTTGGCGGTCATCTACCCCGGCGTCAGCGACCATCCGGCCAATCAGCAGCCTGCCTTGACCCGAGCCGGTCTTGGCCTGGCCGACGATGATCTGCTGCTGGGATACGTGGGCACGTTCATGCCGGTGCGCGGCCACGCGGTTCTCCTGCAAGCCTTTGCGCACGTGCGCCAGGCAGAACCGACCGCCCGCCTGCTGCTCATTGGCGAAGGCCCGCTGCAAGGCCAGGTGCGAGAGCAGGTTCAGCAGATGGGCCTGCAGGGCAGCGTCCTGGTCTGGCCGGCGCGCGACGACATTCGCCAGATTCTGCCGCTGCTCGATGGTTATGTCAATTCTGCCAGCGCCGAGGCCTTTGGCATTGCCACCGTCGAGGCGATGCTGGCGGCGCTCCCCATCGTTGTGACTGACGGCGGCGCGCTGCCAGAGCTGATCGAGCATGAGATCAGCGGGCTGGTGGCGCCGGCCAACGACGCCATCGCCCTGGCGGCCGGCCTGCGCCGGCTGCTGGCCGACCAGACCCAGGCGCGGCAGTGGGGTCAGGCGGCCCGACGCCGCGCCTTGCAGCATTTCACACCGGCGGCTTTTGCCGCCGGTTACGCCGCAGTTTACCGGGCGATCCTGGAGCCGGGCCGCGGCGCGGCGTCAGTGGCGGACGTGGGCGAGTTCGCCGGCCGGAACGCATCTCAACGCGCTGACGCCGCCGCGCCAGCGCGCACAGGGCTTTTCGGGCTGAGCGACAATCGCCGGAAGAGTCCGGCAGCCGCCCGGCCAACCCTGCTGGTGGCCGGCCCCACGCCGCCGCCCTACGCGGGCGTGGAGACCTTCACCCAAACCGTGGTGACTTCGCCCTCGATGCAGCAGCGCTTTGCGCTCACCTTCTGCAACATGCAGAAACCGATCACCAACGAGCAGCGCGGGCGCCTGGGGCTGGTCAACATCCGTTACAACCTGGCGCACCTGTGGCGGTTTCGGCAGATGTGCCGCCGGCTGCACCCTGACCTGACCTATCTGCCTTTGAGCCAGAATCGCACCGGCTTCTTTCGTGATTCGGTGTTTCTCTGGCTGTGCCGCCCCTTTACGCGCCGCGTGGTGTACCAGGTGCGCATGTCGCGCGTGGACCCGATCGGCCGCTCGGCGTCGAACACCGGCTCCAGGTGGTCCAGGTTCTGCTCGTGCACGTGCTACAGCAGGTGCTGGACGACCGCATCGAGCTTCAGCGACAGCAGGATGCGTCGGCGCAGCGGGTCCTGGTGGAAGATCGACGGGATGCGGCGCGTGTTCTCGCGCGTGTCGATGATCTCGTAGCCGGCGCGGCGGCGGCCTTCTTCCACGGCCAGCGTGCGGTCCGCGCGCTCGATCCAGTGGCGCGTGGGCTCGGTGAAGGCCGAGTTGATGATCAGCGAACGCGGTGCGCTCACGGCAACGTCAGGTGTCGTTGGGGCATGCCCAGCCCTGCCTTGACCAGCTGACGGTGTTCGCGCGTGCCCGGCCTGATGCGTATGGCCCCGGTGCGGGCCAGCCACCGATAGGCCGCGCCGTGCCGCTGGGC